>JAQWOW010000213.1 GCA_029245665.1 Polaribacter sp.
AATTATTGGGCTGATGGACTAATTATTTCAACTCCTACTGGCTCTACAGGATATTCTTTAAGCTGCAATGGCCCGGTAGTTCTTCCGGATTCTAAGAATTTAGTAATTACCCCTATTGCACCTCATAACTTAAATGCAAGACCGATGGTAATTTCTGATGCTACTAAGATAGCATTGGAAGTAGATTCTAGAGAAAAAAGTTTTTTAATCTCTTTAGATTCTAGAGTTACAACGGTTCCATGCAATACTAAAATTTTCATCGAAAAAACCAACTTTACAATTAAAAGTATTTTGCCCAAAAATCACTCTTTTCTTAAAACTTTAAGAAGCAAACTATTGTGGGGTGAAGACAACAGAAATAAAACAAATCTTTAAGGAGAAGCTACAATATTTCTTTAAAAAAAGTGTTAGTTAAAAAGATTCACTATTAACTTTTAGAAAGCAAATTGAAATTCTTACATTTGCGTGCTATTTTTAGAATGAAAAATAATTTATTTCTTTTCGTATTTGTCTGCTTTACCTCAATTCTTTTGGGGCAAATTCATGAAGTCGGTTTCTCCATAGGAGGATCTAACTACATTGGTGATATTGGTAGGGGTAATTATATCAATCCAAACAAAGTAGCAGCTGGTCTCTTTTATAAATATAATAAAAATCCAAGAATTGTCTTACGAACAGCATACAGCTTCATTCCAATTCAAGGTGACGACCAAAATGCTAGTTCCACTTTTAGAAAAGACAGAGAACTTAATTTTTCAAATACGATACATGAATTGTCGTTTGGAATCGAGTATAATTTTTATGAATATGATATCTCATCAGAGGATAAAACTTGGACCCCCTATCTTTTGTTTGAATTGGTTGGTTTCAATTACAAAAATGCTGATTCTTATACAACATCAGGAACGTTAATTTCTGGAAACAAAACATCCTTTGCAATTCCTTTCGGTATTGGGTATAAGTCTAAATTATATCGTAATTTAGCATTTGCATTTGAAACAAAGTTTAGATACACTTTTGAAGACGATTTGGACTTCATTTCTAATTCAACACCAGATGTAAATATAGAAGGAACTGGCAATGATTGGTATGTATTTACCGGTTTTTCTTTCATATACACTTTTGGAAGACCTGCTTGTTATACGAACGGATTATAGGAATATGGACAAAAAACTACGCATCGATTTACAAAGAACACCCAAGCATGTTGCCATTATCATGGATGGAAACGGACGTTGGGCAAAAAACAAAGGGATGAACAGGATTTTTGGCCATAAGAGCGCACTAACAGCCGTAAGAGAATCGGTTGAAAGTGCTGCTAAAATTGGTGTAGAAGCGATAACATTATATGCTTTTTCTACGGAAAATTGGAACAGACCAAAATTAGAAATTGATGCATTAATGAGTTTATTAGTTAGTTCACTTAAAAAAGAACTCCATACATTTCAAAAAAATGGAGTTCTTGTAAATGCTATAGGACGCATAGAAAATCTTCCTAAAAAAGCACAAAAAGTTTTGAAAGAGGTGAGGAACGAGACAAAAAAAAATACTCGAATCGTTTTAACGCTCGCCTTGAGTTATGGCGCACGAGAAGAAATTGTTAATGCAATTAAAAATATATCTAAAAAAGTTGTTAATAAAGAGCTAAATATTGAAGAAATTAGTGAAAATACTATAAATAATCATTTATATACGTTTAATTTGCCCAACGTTGATTTAATGATAAGAACGAGCGGTGAAAAACGCATTAGTAATTTCTTGTTGTGGCAAATGGCATATGCTGAATTATATTTTACAGATGTACTTTGGCCAGATTTTAGAGAAGAGCATTTTTATGATGCAATCATAGATTATCAGAATAGAGAACGAAGATTTGGAAAGACAAGCGAACAAATTACAGAATAAATTTTTTATGAAATTATTTTCTGCAGCATTAACGCTATTTGCGTTATTTTTTACTTTTAGTGCCAAGGCACAAACCCAAAAAGACAGTTTACTAGTTGTAGAAATTGATACAACAACCACAAAAAAAATCTCCTTCGAAAAAGGGAAAGAATATATTTTAGGAGGAATTAGTGTTGTTGGATTGAAAAAATTTAGCGAAGAAACAGTTCGCATTTTTACGGGCTTAAAAAATGGACAAGCAATCAAACTTCCCGGAGATAAGCTAACTAGTGCTATTAAAAAATTATATGAAAGCAAACAGTTTAGCAATGTAGATGTTTATCTTGAAAAATTAGATAAAAAAACAGTTTACCTTCAGTTTGATGTTCAAGAATTGCCTCAACTAAATACAGTAAAAATCAAAGGAGTAAAAAAAGGAAAAGCCAAAGAGCTTATAAAAGATGCTGAACTAAAACAAGGTGCCATGGTTACTGACAATCTAATTGTTACTACCAAAAACTACTTTACAAAAATCTTCACAGACAAAGGGTTCCTTAAAACAAAGGTTTCTTTAGATGTAAAAAAAGACAGCTCAGACGTGAACACTGTTCACATGGCTGTTTTTATAGACAAAGGGAAAAAAATAAAAATAAAAGACATTGTTTTTTCAGGCAATAACGCGCTTTCTAGTTCGAAGCTGAGAAAAGCAATGAAAAACACAAAACAAAAACTCTTAGGACGTTTTTGGAAAGGTTCTAAATACATAGAAGAGGATTTTCAGGAAGATTTAGAAAGTATTCTAGATAAGTACAGTAGATTGGGCTATAGAGATGCTCGTATTCTTAGCGACAAGGTTACTTGGAATGATGACAATACAATCAATATTCATCTAGAATTAGAAGAAGGAAGACAATACCGATTTGCTGAAATATTATTTATTGGTAACAAAGAATACACAGACGAACAGCTTCAACTATATTTAAAAATTGTAAAAGGAGATGTATACAATGGTGCTGTTTTAAAAGAAAGAGTTAAGGGGGACGGTAGCCCTACTTCACAAGATATTTCTACACTATACCAAGATAATGGTTTCTTATTCTCTTCTGTTAATGCCGTTGAAACAAGAGTAAAAAACGATTCTATTACTGTAGAAATTAGAATTCGAGAAGATGAAAAAGCACGTATAAGAAAAGTAAGTGTTTCTGGTAATGACAAAACCAATGACCATGTTTTATTCAGAGAATTACGAGTAAAGCCAGGAGATTTATTTAGCAGAACTGCAATTATTAGATCTATTAGAGAAATTGGTCAATTGGGGTTTTTTGACACCAATGTAACTCCAGATGTAGTGCCCGATTATCAGAATAAAACTGCTGATATCGAATTTAGTGTTACAGAAAAAGGAGGAAGCCAAATAGAGCTTCAGGGTGGATACGGAGGAGGTTCTTTCATAGGAACTTTGGGCTTGTCTTTTAATAATTTTTCCATCAGAAATATCTTAAATAAAGAAGCGTACAAACCACTTCCTATGGGGGATGGTCAAACACTATCTTTAAGATTACAAACAAGCAGAACCTACAGCACCTATAGTTTTTCTTTTACGGAACCATGGTTGGGTGGCAAAAAACCAAAATCATTATCTTTCTCTGTATATTCGTCAAATCAATATCAATTAAACCCAAGAACTTATGATGTAGATAGAAGCAGAAGTTTAGGAATTATTGGAGCCTCTATTGGTCTTGGACAACGTTTGAAATGGCCAGATGATTATTTTCAATTGTCACAAAGTATCGCCTACCAAAGTTTTAAATTAAATGATTATGGATTTAGAGTTGGGAATGCAATTTTAAGTAACGGTACGCTAAACAACCTTTCTTACAATGCAACTATATCTAGAAATTCTGCAGGACCAAGTTTAATTTTTCCAACCTATGGATCTGAATTTTCATTCGGTATAAAAGCAACTTTTCCTTATTCATTGGTAAATAATAAAGATTTCACAGAACCATCAGACTTAACAGATTCTGAAAAGAATTCTTTTTTTGCAGAAAAATACAAGTGGCTTGAATACTATAAATTAACTTTCAAAGGGAAGTGGTATACTTCTTTTACAGATAAATTGGTATTAATGACCAATGCAGAATTAGGATATTTAGGGTTTTATAATGCAGAATTAGGATTGTCTCCTTTTGAAAGATATTTTGTTGGTGGTGATGGTATTGCGCAGTTTCAATTAGACGGAAGAGAAACCGTTGGCTTGAGAGGTTACGAGAATAATCGATTGTCTTCTATCGATGGAGGTTCTATTTATAATAAATTTCAACTAGAACTGCGTTATTCTATTACGGATGCTCCATCTGCTTCTATTTATACATTAGGATTTTTAGAAGCTGGTAATTCTTATGACAATTTTGAGGGATATAATCCGTTTGAATTAAAACGTTCAGCGGGTATAGGTGTTAGAATATTTATGCCTGCATTTGGTTTGTTAGGAATCGACTTTGCTCACGGTTTTGATCCTTTACCGGGGCAAACAGTGAAATCTGGCTGGCAAACACATTTTATTATTGGAAGACAATTCTAAAAAAACTGTACCTTTATAGGAATTTAATTTTGGCACAGTTTTTTCTAAATACTATACAAATGAAAAAAATATTTTTAGTAATCGTTTTTTTACTCAGTCTTAATTTCTCTTGGGGCCAAAGAAGTCAAATAATTGCCTACATAGATATGGAGTATATTTTAGAAAATGTCCCAGAATATCTTGAAGCGCAAAACACGCTTAACGCTAAAATTGCAAAATGGAGAAAAAAATTAGACGATCAAGCCAGATATATAGAACTCTTAAAAACAGACTTAGCAAACGAGAAAGCAATACTAACAAAAGATTTAATTGAAGAAAAAGAGGAAGAAATTAGCTTGAAACAAGCAGAACTAAGAAGGCTAGAGTCTCTATATTTTGGTCCAAAAGGTGATATGTTTTCTATTAGGAAACAATTGGTTAAGCCAATCCAAGATCAAGTTTACAATGCAATTCTAAAAATTTCTAAAAGAAAAAAATATGACTTTGTTTTTGACAAATCTAGCGATTTGGTTATGCTTTATTCAAATAAAAAATACGATATTAGCGAACTTGTTTTAGCGTCTATAGACAGAACACGATTGATAGACACAAAAAACAAAAAAAAGAACCAGAAAAAAGCTGCTCCTAAACAAGAATTAACAGACAGCCAAAAAAAGAAAATCAGTTTAAAGAAAGAAGCGCAAGCAAAGAAAATTGCTGATATTGAAGCAAAAAAGAAACTCATTTCAGACAGAAGAAAAGCGCAATTAGAAATTCGAAATGAAGCAAGAAAAGTGTTACGAGAAAAAAATGCTGCTAGAAAAAAGAAAAAGGAACTAGAAAAAAAAGATACTAATAATTAAATCAAAACAAGAATGAAAAATTTTAAAACGTTACTATTAATTGCTGTATTCACTTTAGGACTTGCAGGTCTTACAAATGCACAAAAAACAGGTCATATAGACTTTGAAAAACTAATAGCAGAAATGCCAGAAACAAAAGCCTTGAAGTTAGACATGGAAAAGCTTGGTAAAACCTACCAAGATGAAATCCTAGGAATGGAGAAGAAACTTGAATCTACAAGAAAAAAATACATTGCTGAGTCGAATACACAAACTCAAGGAACTAATGATACAAGAGCTCAAGAGCTTCAAGCAGAAAACGCAAAACTTGAGCAGGCAAGAAGATTTGCATACCAAGACATGCAGAAAAAACAAAATGAAAGTTTACAACCTATTATAGAAAAAGCTCAAAAAGCAATTGACGAGGTGGCCGCTTCTAAAGGTGTTCTATATGTATTAGATGCTTCTGTTGGTAAAGGATTACTGGTAAAAAAAGGACAAGACTTATTTGACGCTGTAAAGACTAAACTAGGTTTTTAATAGCACTACTGAATAATACTACTCAAAACCTACTGAAGTTCAGTAGGTTTTTTTATTTTTACAGCACATGTTACAACCTCATACTTTTCCGATTGGTATTTTTGACTCTGGAGTTGGAGGAACCTCTATATGGAAAGAAATTAACGCGCTTTTACCCCAAGAGAATACAATATATCTTTCAGATAGTAAGAATGCACCTTACGGTGAAAAGAGTAGACAAGCCATTATAGACTTATCGATAAAAAATACAGAATTTTTATTAAATAAAAACTGTAAAATGATTGTGGTTGCCTGTAATACAGCAACAACAAACGCAATTAAAATTTTACGTGAAAAATATGACATTCCTTTCATTGGTATAGAGCCCGCTATAAAGCCAGCTGCTCTAAAAACAAAAACAAAAACGATAGGTATACTTGCTACAAAAGGAACTTTAAACAGCGATTTGTTTGAAAAAACTTCGAACACAATCAATCAAAAAATTATTAGAAAGGAAATTATTGGAACGGGTCTAGTAGCGCTTATAGAACGTGGAAAACTGCATTCTAATGAA
>JAQWOW010000226.1 GCA_029245665.1 Polaribacter sp.
ACCCTCATTTTCAATGTTTAGATTGTGGAAAAGTAGATTGTTTAGCTGTTAGTGTTTCGCTTCCAAAAATACCTAACAGAAAAATAGAGGTTTCTCAATTATTAATACAAGGGAAATGTGAAACTTGTTTTGCATAAAAAATCATCCAATAATTTCAAAGTCCTTTTTTATTAGTTTTGTAATTTGTATTCTTGTTTTTAGATTAAAAGACCATTTATATACATTAAGCCTCACTCCTATGCTCTTTTCTGAAAAAGAGTATTCCATCAGATTTTAAAGGTACATTATTAGAATAAATTTTTTAAAGAAACTTTAGTATGCCAAAGCGCAAGCTGACTCATTCGCTAAAAAGGTATAAAAGATTGTAAATTATTGACAAGCTTATAACAACTTGGCCATTGCTTCTTTTATAATTTCTATATTTCTAATTTTATTGGCAGTGTTCTTCTTTTTTTGATCTTGAACCATCTTTCTCATTAAATTAATGACAACTTTATCAAAATTAAAGGATTTATACTGGGTTCCTTTTAAAACCATGTCATTTACTAGATTTTGAATAGCTTCTGAGTTATTGCTTTCAGAAATTTGCTTAAATGCCTTTTGATAAAGAGTTTTTGTAGCATCATCTCCTGTTAAAAACATTCCAGAAAGTAAACTTTTTGCAATAAAAGGCAATTCATTTTCATCTTTTTCTTCAATATAAATTCGCGTTAAAGGAGTTGCTAATATTTTTCTAATTTCATCTGGTAATTTTCGAGATCGATCAATTGCCAATTGCTTGTCTACATAATACATGGCTATTAAGGCTTTACCGATCACTGAATATGATTGACTTTCTAATGCTTTTATAAAAATTGGTTTTAATTCAGGATCTGTTAGTTTCCCTAAAGTTTCAATTGCTACAGCTTGCACCATAGTCTTTTTGTCAAAATTTGCTATTTCTTTTATTTTATCAATCGTATTTTTTTTTGAAAACTTATTAATCAAGTCTATCTTTTGTAGAGCAAGAATTCTAATTTTATAAGATTGATCATTCATTGCAGCTGCAACTGCATTAAAGGCCTTTTTTTCTTCTTGCTTTTTAGAAACTTCAATTAGAGCTTCTCTTTTGTGAGAATAGTTTTGAACATTTTCTAATTGAAAAATATAATCACTCAATACTTTGTTTTCATTTATCTCACAAAGGAGTACCCCGTCTGCATTTACTTGAATTAAAGTGGGTTGTTTTGAATACGGAAAAGTAAAAGAAGCATCTTTTGCATCAACAAAGACATGGTGTCTTATTTTTTTTCCATCTTCAAAAATGTCAATAGCAAAAGGAAATTTAAAAATAGTTGAATTTAATTGCAATAGATTTACAGTGACTTTTTTCTGAATGGTATTGTAATCATAAGAAACATCTATTTTTGGATGTCCTGAATTAAAATACCATTGGTTAAAAAACCAGTTTAAATCTTTTCCTGTAATATTCTCAAAAATTAATCGTAGTTGATGTACTTCGGCAGATTTGTATTTAAACTCTGTTAAATAGGCCTTTAAGCCCTCAAAGAAAGCAGTATCACCTATGTAATTTCGCAACATATGTAAAACAGTTCCCCCTTTATTATAACTTACCAAGTCAAACATATCTTCTTTGTCAGCATACTCAAAACGGACCAAATGTTTGTCGTTGTTTTGACCATTCAAATAGGCCTCATTCACCTCAAACAAGTGCATGCTTGCATTGGCTTTTCCATATTTATATTCTCTCCACAAATATTCACTATAATTTGCAAAAGATTCATTCAGAGTTAAATTAGACCAACTTTCTGATGTTACTAAATTTCCAAACCAGTGATGAAATAACTCATGAGCAATTGTATTTTCTTGACTATTTTCATCTATTAATTGCCCCGGTTTTTGATATGCTTGTTCTCCGTGAATTACTGCTGTTGTATTCTCCATCGCTCCCGAAACATAATCTCTTCCTACAATCTGACTGTACTTATTCCAAGGATATTCAACCCCTAATAAATTAGAGAAAAATTCCATCATTTCAGGTGTTAAACCAAAAATATCTTTTGCATAGGGTGCGTATTGTTTTTCAACATAATAATCTACTGGAATATTTTTATAAGAATCTTTTATAATTTCATACTCACCTATCCCCATAAAAAAAAGGTATGGCGCATGTTTTTGGTCCATTTTCCAATAATCTGTTCTGTTTGTTCCCTTTGTGATTTGATTGATTAGTTTGCCATTTGAAAGTGTTACAAATTTATTGGGAACAGTAATGTAAATTTCTTGAGTTGTTTTTTGATTTGGGGCGTCTATGGTAGGAAACCAACAACTACTTGCCTCTGTTTCTCCTTGAGTCCAGATTTGAGTTGGTTTTTTTTTATCGGAACCATCAGCATTGATAAAATAGAGTCCTTTTGCTTGTTTAATTGCGGCACTTCCCTTTTGCTTCACTTTTTCTGGACGTGCAGTATACTTTATATAAACCGTAAATTCTTCTTCTTTCTCATACTCTTTTGGCAACTTTATGAAGATCTTGAAATCATCGTAGTTGTATTCTAATTGTTGATTATTTGAAGAAACTTGGTGAATAATCATTGCTTTTGCATCTAGGGTGAATAGATTTGTTGCATAAAAATGAGGTTTTGCAGTGATCCAAGCTTCACCATTTAGTTGCTTCTCAGCAAAATTAAAATCAACTTTTAATTTTGTGTGAACTAAATCATGAATTTTCTCTCTCTCTGGTCTGTAAGTGTTATAAGTTTGAGAAAAACTCACAAAACGAAACATTAATAGTAGCAATAATAAAAACTTTTGAATCTTCATAAAAATCATTTACATGTGTTTCAAAAGTAAGAAATATATATGTTGATGCTGTTAACGACTCGTTAAATTCAAAAAGTAGACAAAAACAAAATTAAAAAGCCATAATTTTTAGAAAAATTAATTAAAAATAGCGCTAAATTGTTCTAAATTTAGGTTCTCAGTATCAAATTTCACAGTACTCATCATTTCAATAATTTTTGCTGGATTCATCTTATTCCCGAGCAACCTTGCAACTCCTACCCCTACGTTTTCTCCATAACCAAAGACGATTGCTTCATCAATAGAAGCTGTACTTCCTTTATAAAAAATAGTTGCATGCACCCCTTTTACCCTCATAGTCATTAAAGACTTATACTCTTTATTATCTTTAAAAATACTTTTTAGTTTCGCTTTTTCCTCATCATACATCTCTTCATTTCCTTTAATTGGAAGAGCAACAACACCTATTTTACGAATACTTTCTAAAGTTATTTTCACATCATCTGAAACGTCTTCTGATTTTAATTGTAAAAAACTGGTAGGAACATCTACAGCAATGAATCCTGTTTTTTCTTGACTTTCAACTAAATATTCTTGTAATGTTTTTTCATTTTTACAGGAACAAATCATTAAAAATAGGATTAAAAGTGAAAATATTTTAGTACTCTTTTTCATACTTTAGTTATTTTAATAAAAGCAGCTCTAACAGACACTTTAAAGGTTTTATTATTTATTTTGCACAAAGGTATCTGCTAATGCAGATATTTTATTGATATCTATAGTACCAGTTAATGAAACGATTACAGCTTCAAAAGCTTTGTTTGTTTTATTACTAAATCCCTTTATAAACATTAAAACCTCGTTTACATAATCTTTACTTTTTGAAGCTTTCACATAAATTTTAACACGAGAATCATCTTCCTTTATTCGCATTAACTGAGTTAAGTTTTCTTTTTGAATAGAAGTATTCACCATCCCTTCCATTTTGTTTGCAACTTCAGAATCATTCGTAGAAAACATTTTAAACTCTTTTAAATCTTGTATCATCTGAAAGACCTTCATTCCTTCATTGTCGTCTATTTTTAGATTTTTAAATTTTGAGATCAATTCAAAAGCATCTTTCGTAACCACCACCATATCCACACCATTCAAATCTTCTAAAGAATCAAAATATGACTGTGCATTTGACATTATTGGTGCTATTATTAATGCAATTAATACTATTATTTTATTCATAACTGATGTATTTACTAGGTCTTACTTGTTTTTATTTTATTATTTTTTTTACAGTATTTTCATACCCATACAAGCTACTTACTGCTACTTCTCCTTTTTTAAGATTTAATGACAACAATCTTAAGCCTTTACTTATTTGCTCAAACTGTTTTTTTGCTTGATGTCTTTTATATGCTTGTTCACCAATAAATATTCCAAACAAAAGTAGTATGGATGCTGCTATAGATAACCATTTAACGGTGCTTTTTTTAGATTTCTTAGATTCCAATTTGATTGTTTGTGAAAATGTTTCATCTTTGGTATTCGCAAAATAACTGAACAGATAGGCATACTCTTGAAGATGGGTGGGAACAATAGCTTCTTTAAAATATGTTCTCAACGTTTTTTCATCCTGCAAAGTAGTTTCTGCATTTAAATATTTCTCTACTAATTTCTCTATGTTAGCTAACTCCATAGTTGTGTTTTTTAATTAGTGCTTCTCGTATTGTTTTTCTAGCCCTAGATAATGTAACCCTTACTGCTACCGGTTTCATCGCTACCATTTTACATATTTCATCAAAATCATATTGTTCAATATCTCTTAACTGAATAATAATTTTTTGTTGTAACGGTAAGCTTTCAATCAATGTGTGAACTAGGTTTACACTGTCTTGATCTTCAACTTTTTTATCCAAAGGTGTTTCTTTTTCTTTATAATTTGTATGAACTAATGTTAGATTACTTGCCTGTTTAGACTTTAAACGATCATAACAATAATTTTTTGTCATCGTCATTGCAAATGCCTCAATATTGTTGTAATCAGAAATTTTCTCTTTGCTTTTCCATAATTTAAATAATAATTCTTGGGTAGCATCTTCAGCTTCTTCTCTCGAAATCAAAAGCCTTTTTGCTAATCTAAAGACCTTGTCTTTGAATGGTGAAACCATTTTTAAAAAGTCTGATTGATTCATTTTCAGGGGGTTATTTATTTCTATAAACTCATAACAGCTACTTTTGTTTGATAACGTTTATATTTATATAGACGAAGTAGAAAGTATGTTGTTACAAATATCTTAAAAATTAATACGAATTCTATTTATATTGCGTTTTTATTAGATTCATATTTATTCACATTTCATGAAAGAACTGACAAAAATATTCCTAGTCACAATCGTATTGACCTTATTTTTTAATTGTTCAAAAGACGATAATTTAATTCCGAAAGATATTGAAATTCAAGATTTTGTATGGAAAGGTATGAATGCCTATTATCTTTGGCAAGGTTCAAAACCTGATCTAGCAGATACACGATTTTCTACTCAATCTGAATTGAACGATTATTTAAATGGGTACAATAGTCCTGAAGAAATATTTGAATCATTGCTTTTTCAGCCAGGGGTTATAGATCGGTTTTCATGGATTGTTGATGATTATATTGCTCTAGAAAATTCCTTTCAAGGAATTAACTTAACTACAGGAATGGATTTTAGGTTAAATCGTTACAGTAATAGTTCTTCAAATGTTTACGGATACATTAGATACATCATACCAAAGTCTAGTGCAGCAGAAAAATCTCTAGAACGTGGAATGATTTTTAATACTATAAACGGAACTCAACTTACAGACAGAAATTATCAAAATTTGTTATTTAACAGTGACATCAGTCTAAATGTTGGTTTTGCTGATTTTAACAATGGTAATCCAACGGCAAATGGAACTACTATTTTGGTATCTAAACAACAAGTTGCTGAAAACCCTATTGCCAATTTTAAGGTTTTTACAGAGGGAACTCATAAAATTGGCTATTTACTTTACAACCAATTTTCTAGTTCATATGATGCTGAACTAAATAAGGTATTTAATTCATTTGATAGCGAAAATATAAATGAGTTGATTGTAGATTTAAGGTATAATGGTGGAGGTTCTGTTAGAACAGCTACCTATTTAGGCAGTATGATTACTGGACAATTTACAGGGCAGTTATATTCTAAAGAAGTATGGAATGCTAAAATTCAAGGAGCTTTCAATACCGAAAGATTTTTTAATTATTTTACCAATGAAATAAAAAAAACAGATGAAGACGGAACTATTATTCTTCAAGAATCCATAAACAGTTTAAACCTTTCTACTGTGTATTTTATAGTCTCAGGAAACACAGCATCGGCATCAGAGTTGGTCATTAATTCTTTAAGACCTTACATAGATGTAAAAATAATTGGTACCACTACTGTAGGCAAACAAGTAGGTTCTGTTACTTTGTATGATTCTGACAATTTAACCAGAAATGGAGCAAATTTTAACCCTAATCATACCTATGCAATACAACCTATTGTTTTAGAAATTTCTAACAAAAACAATCAAAATGAACCAGATGGTTTTATTCCTGGGATTAGTTTACCGGGAATAGAAATCGAAGAATCACCTGGAAATATGGGAGTTTTAGGTGAACGTTCAGACCCATTATTAGACAGAACTATCCAATATATAACGACAG
>JAQWOW010000234.1 GCA_029245665.1 Polaribacter sp.
AAATGTTACCTAAAGGAATATTATTCGATTTTGATGGCGTAGTTGTTGATAGTGCTGAAAGCCATAATTCTGCTTGGGCTTCTGCTTTTAAAGAATTATTTGCGACAGATATAGCGCCTTTCCCTAAAAATTATGCTGGAAAATCGCCCATGGTAATTGCTGAATATTTTTGTAGCATCATTGGAAAAGAGGCACAAACGGAAAATTTATTTTTTTTGAAAGACAAACATTTAGATCTTTATTTTAAAACTCCAAATTTACTACCCGGAGTCCACGAGTGCACTACTTTTTTTTCAGAAAAAAATATCCCATACGGTATTGCAAGTAATGCAACCACACAGTTTTTAAAAAATAGTGTTCAAAAATTAAACTTAAATTTTACAACTATTTTTGGTCTTCAAGATTACGAAAAACCAAAACCTGCTCCAGAAGCGTATATCAAATTAGCAAAAGCATTGGGATTCAAAAAAAATGATTTTAAAGATATTTGGGTTTTTGAAGATAGTTTAACTGGCACAACTGCAGCAAAATTAGCGGGCATGATTCCTATTGGCATTTCTTCACAATATTCTGATAAAAATTTAAGAAAAGCAGGGAGTCTTTTGGTTTTCCCAACACTGCTTGAAGCGTATCATTATTTAAAAAACGCAAATTCAAATCACTCAGAACGCTATTAAAATCATTAAATAATTTTGTTAGAAGTAAGCTCTGTAAACAACCTTTCTAATGTTTTACTTTCTAAACTTAACTCTAAAATTCTGAAGCTATTTTCTTTTGCAAAGTCAAATAACCTAGGACGCATATCTTGCGTGTTTTCAAAAATAAATTGCCAGGTATTTTTTTCAATGTGCTTTAGTGAAACAACTCCTTGTAATTGATTTATTTTTTCTTTATCAAAAGGACTGTCGAAAACAACTTTTATAACTTGTTGTTTATTGTTCTGAAGTTCAGCTAGCTGTTTGTCTATAATTATTTTACCTTTTTGAATGATGATTACTCGATCGCAAACTGCTTCAACTTCTTGCATAATGTGCGTAGAGAAAAGCACCGTTTTATCTTTTCCTAATTGTTTTATCAATGCTCTAATTTCTATTAATTGATTTGGATCTAAACCGGTTGTTGGTTCGTCTAAAATTAAAACTTTCGGATGGTGTAAAATCGCTGCTGCCAATCCAACTCTCTGTTGATATCCTTTGGATAATTGATGTATTTTTTTATGCACCTCAGTAGTCAAACCAACTTGTTCAATACAGCCTTCTATTTGATTTGGGTCTGCTTTAAAAATTGCCGCTTGAAATTGCAAATATTCACGCACATACATCTCTGCATACAAGGGATTGTGTTCTGGTAAATAGCCTATTGTTTTTTGCGCTTCTAAAGGGGTTTTCAATACATCAATTTCATCAACAAACACTTTCCCAGAGTTCGGTTTTATAAATCCTGTAAGAATTTTCATCATGGTGGATTTCCCGGCACCATTTGGTCCTAAAAACCCGATTATTTCCCCCTTATCTGCAGAAAAGGAAACATTGTCTAATGCTTTTTGTGTTTTATACGTTTTAGAAACTGTAGTTACTTTAATTGACATTTAACAAATGTAGTTTGAATTATATTGATAACGAGCTTCTGCTGTTTTTAGTTTACAGCATTTGAAACATTTAATCTTATTTTTCTAATATTCTTCATTCTAGACCAAGCAATTTTATGGCGTTGTTTGTACAACCATAAAGTTCCTAAGTCTAATAAAAAATAGAAAAAGCTAATCCCACTTGGTGGATTGTGACTGGGTAAAAAATCAAAAACACCCCAAGCTGTGGCCGGCCATTTCCAACATAAATAACTGGTGCCAATAATTTCTAAATAGGCAACTGTAATATACATCGTTAAATAAAAAAGTCGTTCTCTTGGTTTTTTTCTTAAAATAAATAGCGTGGCAATTGTCATTACAAACCCAAAAACATCATTTTTAAAAATCAGAAAGGCCAAAGCGTATATAAAGATAAAAATGGACAGAAAAATTTCCCATTTTATTTTATATTTAACAATCGCTGTCGCTTTTGAAAAATACAAAACGGCAACATATACCAATGCGTGACCCGGCGGCACATAATGTGGAACATTTTCTAACCTATAGGTGTACATTCCTAAAACTATAGAAAATAAATATTCACCAATAATTGCAATAATAACTGCAGCGATCATTTGTTCTCTTAACCGTTTATTTACTTGCCAAAAAACAACTGCAAAACCAATAAACATTGAAATATTTGCGTAAAACTGAGCATTTTCCGTGATTCCTAGCATATAAGAACTGTCTAAAAATAGCCCAAACGCAATAAATAAAAAAAGAGCTCCTAAACTTTTAAAGCTAGCAAAAAAGGGCGATTTTGATGCGACTAAACTCATCCTGTAAAAATAATAAAAGGAATGAAAAAATGATGAAAACAATTCAGCATTTTTAATTATTAGAGCTGATAACGTACTCTAAAACTTATAAATCTTGGTAAAATAAACGTTTCATTAATATTAAAGGAAATATTATTTTGACTTACAGTGGTTCTAGATCCTGTAGCAAGTAGATTACTTCCTTCTATTTCATATTCCCATTTTGCATCTTTGCCTTTTCTATAGGCTAATTTTGCATTCCAAATTTTGAATGAATTTTGAAGAGCACCATCTTGTCGTACTTCATTAAAAGTGAAGTCTGAGCGAACTGTTAAGGAGTTCCAAATATAAGCATCAAAATTAATAGACGGTGCGTGTGTCTTTGTTTTTATAGTAGAATCTCTAGAACTGTTATTTTGATCACTTAAATTAAGTGCATAACGAATACTAACATTAGGTGCTTTCGTAAAATTCGTTCCAATACTTGCATTGACTCCTTGAGAAAAACTTTCATTCGTATTCTCTCTTGAATTGATAAACTGGTATGTTTTATTGTACGTGTAATTCCCTCCAAAAGAGGCTTTCATCTTTTTAAAGGTTTTACCATATCTACCAAAGGCATTAAAATTTTCGTTGTTAAAAGGTGAGTTCATGGAAGTACTGCTGGAAACTACAGAACTGGGTTCAAAAATTGTGTTTCTATTTACTTGATTTGAAGTTTTATTATAACTAATTCTGGCAAACATATTGCTACCATTATATAAATTATAGCTTCTGTAATTTAAAGTAAGTTTGTGAAAGCTTGCATTTATAAGATCTGCATTCCCCGCAAAGAAAGAATTATAACTGTTGGCAACAATACCTCTTGCAATTTGATTTACATCCGTAAAATCTACTTCTTTTTTATATCGAAATGTTAAACTTTCACTCCTCTTAAACTGAGTAATTACCTCAAATTCTGGAAGAATTTTTGAAAATTTATCTTGAAAAGATTCCCTTCCATATTGTGTGTTTTTTGAATTGTAGGAATGCACTGTAAAACCAGGTGTAAATGTAAAAATTCCAGATTTTAAACGATATCTTAATCCTGCATATAGGTCTGTAAAGTTGTACTCTGTATCGTTTGTGGTTTGAGCATCATTTATACCAGGAACATCAGGGGTAGGATTAAACTCGCTTCCGTTGTCTAAAATTTGAAAAAATCTTGAATTAAAATTTTGTGAACTTAAAATAGTTCCTGCAACAAAATTTAAGTTGCTTTTTGAATTTAAAATATAGTAGTAATCTAATTTTGCATCTAATTGATTCGATTTAACGCGTCTCTCTTGTTCTAATGTATAAAATCTATTGTCTAAATTTAAACCCAGCGTCACTGCAGCTTCATCAAAACCATCATTCACAGCAGCATCATTATTGAAAGGATCATTCTCTAAAGAGGCTACATAAAAAGGATCTTCATCTTTTAATAGATGTTTTATTTCTAGGGCAAAAATACTTTTTTCACTTGCCGTATAGAAATAACTTAAATTTTGAGTTATAGAATAAGGCGTTGCTTTCTCTTTTTCTCCAATATCGCTTAAAACAAGAGAATTTACGTCAGAATTTGAAAACTCATTCGAAAAATTACCAAATACATCATAATTTATTTGATTGTTATAATCTTTTTTATAAATAGAACTAAATTTAAAGAGGCCCGAATTGCTTGTTTGGTCTGAAATATTTTGCACGACATCATCTGGGGTTACTGGGTCTATATAATCGATACTATTGATTCTTTTTTGACCGTTGCTATTGCTCGAAAATATTAAAAAACCACTGACATCTAATTTTTTATTGGGGGAATAACTAAAGTTTAAAGCTGTTAGTTTGGTTTCTATGCTATTTGCATTTCTTGCGTTGGCATTCACAAATCCTATTCCTGCATTCCCTAAATTGATATTTGTACCATTTGAAGGGCTTTGGCTTCGAAAACCACCACTAAAATTTCTTAAATCTGATCTGTTTAGAACAACTTCACCAAGATTATTAATATCTCCAATAACATTCAGTGTGTATTTAGGAGTATAATAAAATAATTTTGGTTGCAAAAGATATAAGGATTCATCTGGCGCTGTCCCTCCACCTGCTAAAACATCTCCAAACCAAAAATTCTTTTTTCCTTCTTTTAGTTTGATATTTATGGCAACTCTATCCTGATTGTTTTGAACACCACTGAGCTGACTTACATCACTAAAATTTCTTAAAACTTGAATCTTATCAACAGCATTTGAGGGAATATTTTTAGTGGCTAATTTCGTATCTCCATCAAAAAAATCCTTACCATCGATCATTACCTTTTCAACTTTCTTTCCTTCGACTTCAATTTCACCGGCATCATTCACTTCTACACCTGGCAACTTCTGTAAAACATCCTCTAATTTTCGTTCAGAGCCATTTTTAAATGAATCTGCGTTGTAAATAATCGTATCTCCTTTGATCGTTATAGGCATTTTAGAAACAATGCTAATGCCATCCAATAGATTGTCTTCAGACATTGTATAATTGAACAATAGATTTGATTCTTTGGTCTTGATAAATTTACTAATTTCTTTGAAACCTATGTAGCTGATCTTGATATTATAGGTTGTGTTCGCTTTTAAATCTAATTTAAAATTCCCGGTTCCATCTGTAAATCCAAAAGAAGCGATTTTTTTTGCAACAGTATCTAAAGCAATGACATTTGCCATTTCTAATGGATTCCCAATAGAGTCTTTCACAATACCTGTTAGTTGAACCTGTGAAAATGAAACACAAGACACTATTAACATAGTGATAAATGTAATTTTTTTCATTTAAAATTTGATTAAATTTAATGCTGATAAAATACGTTGGGTTAAAGCCTTCTGTTATTACCTCTTCCTCTATTTTTAAAACGCTCTTTGAGTTCTGCTGTTTTTTCTTTTACAATTTTCGTATAGGCTACCCTAGTTACTTTTTTACCTTTTTTGGGCTCTTCAATTTCTAAAACCCCATCAGAGTTTATAGAAACTTCCGTACACAACATGGTGGTTCTTCCTGCATTTAACTCTAAAATTAAACCCGGTAAACCCCAATAAACATCTGGTCCGGTACTAACTGGAATCTGAGGAGTATACCAAGCAGTAACCGTTAACATCTTCTTTTCGGGCATATTTTCGGATGTCTTTGTAGAATCTTTTTTCTTATTATTTCTTCTTCTACTAAAAATAGCTCCCCAATCTACTTTGGTATCTTCTTTCACTAATGTTGCTTTGTAACAAGTATAGTTCCCGATTTTCTTGGTTTCCATTCCCATTTCCCATTGAAGGGGTTCCATCTTTTCTGAAACTAAGAACCTCTTGCTAAACATTTCGATGTCTTCAATCATGTTTTTGTCTGAAATGTTTTTATAAATAGAACCCTGACCATTACTTCTTGACCAACTTGGCCCTGATGCTCCTGGCCCTTCCAACTGAACGTTTTCTCTGAAGGAAGAAGTTGTTTTATTAAAACTTAACGTATATGTTTTTTCTAAAAAACTCTTGAAACGAGCCATCATTTGTTTCTTTTGTTGTTCAGACATTTTGTCGTACCTACTCATGTCCAAGGTAGTTTTGGACATATAGGTTGCTTTCCCTTGAAAATTATTTTGTGAAAAACTGGTAATGGTTGCCAAAGCAAATAGAACGGTACATAGTGATTTTATCATCTTTATAAATTTTAAACGAAATTAATGCTAATAAACAAGTCTATGACTTAAAAAAAACTTAAAAGTTTAATTCCATAGAATAATGAAAGAAAATAATATCCTAAAAATTTAAAATTTATTTGGTTGACAACCTTCGTGAAAAATTAAAAAAGAGGGAACTATTAAAAAAATTAATATAAGAATTTTTGCGTATAAACTTATAATTTAGTTAGGTTAGGTTTCTAAATTTTAGTTATCTTTAGAGCCCCAAGTAAACTCTACAAATTTAAAATATGCACATTGCAATTGCCGGAAATATTGGTGCTGGTAAAACCACACTAACAAAACTATTAGCCAAACATTATAAATGGAAACCACATTATGAAGCTGTTGATGAAAATCCGTATTTAGATGATTTTTACGCAGAGATGGAGCGTTGGTCTTTTAACCTTCAAGTGTATTTTTTAAACAGTCGATTTCGCCAAGTTTTAGAATTAAGGGAATCCGGAAAAAATATTATTCAAGACAGAACCATATATGAAGACGCTCATATTTTTGCGCCTAATTTACATGCTATGGGTCTAATGACAAATAGGGATTTTGGAAATTATAGTTCTTTGTTCAATTTAATGGAAAATTTAGTAACCCCTCCAGATTTGTTAATTTATCTTCGTGCTGATATTTCTACACTTGTAGGGCAAATTCACAAGCGAGGTAGAGAATATGAAAATTCTATTAGCATTGATTATTTGAGTAGACTAAATGAACGTTATGAGGCTTGGATCTCAACTTATAAAAAAGGAAAACTATTGATAATTGATGTTGACAATCTTGATTTTGTTGACAATCTAGAAGACTTAGGATATATTATAGATAGAATAGATGCTCAAATAAATGGCCTCTTTTAAAATAAAAAATAAAATTACAAAATTTAAAGAGACCATTTCTAGGGTCTCTTTTTTATTTTTTAAGCAATACACCTTGGTTTGATCACAATAAACCATTCAAGATTTATCAGTTTTAAAAAAAAATGATTTAAAAAAACTTTTTTTGTAACATCTAGCGACTTCTTTACGTATAATATAGTGTAACAATTACATGAATCCTTCAAGGTTATATAGAATACAATGAGACAACTAAAAATTACCAAGCAGGTTACCAATAGAGAAACTGCATCCTTAGACAAATATTTACAAGAAATTGGAAAAGTAGACTTAATTACAGCTGATGAAGAAGTAGAATTGGCACAGCTGATTAAGGCAGGTGACCAAAGAGCTTTGGAAAAGTTAACGAAAGCCAATTTAAGGTTTGTTGTATCTGTGGCTAAACAATACCAAAACCAAGGATTGACATTACCCGATTTAATAAACGAAGGAAACTTAGGTTTAATCAAAGCTGCAAAACGTTTTGATGAAACCAGAGGTTTTAAATTTATATCCTATGCTGTTTGGTGGATTCGTCAATCTATCTTACAAGCTTTAGCAGAACAATCTAGAATTGTACGTTTGCCGTTAAACAAAATCGGTTCTATCAATAAAATTAACAAAATGTATGCTTTCTTAGAGCAAGAAAACGAGCGCCCTCCAAGTGCTGAAGAAATTGCAAAGAAATTAGACATGACGGTAAATGATGTAAAAGAGTCTATGAAAAATTCTGGGCGTCATGTATCTATGGATGCTCCACTAATTGAAGGGGAAGATTCTAACTTATATGATGTTCTAAATTCAGGAGAATCTCCAAACCCAGATAAAAAATTATTACACGAATCTTTACGAATTGAAATTAATAGAGCACTAGAAACACTCACTCCAAGAGAAGCTGATGTTGTTAAATTATACTTTGGCTTAGGAGAACACCAACCAATGACTCTTGAAGAGATTGGTGAAACATTCGATTTAACTCGTGAACGTGTTCGTCAAATCAAAGAAAAAGCAATAAGAAGACTAAAGCACACGTCTAGGAGTAAAATTCTAATGACCTACCTTGGGTAATCATTATTGTAAATAAAAGTTGTAAAACTCTCGAATTAATTTCGAGAGTTTTTTATTTTATATGCTTATTTTTACAGCATCACAACTAAGAACATCAAACAAATGAGTAATTTAATAGCACCTTCAATTTTAGCAGCAGATTTTGCCAACTTGCAACGCGATGTAGAAATGGTAAATAATAGTGAAGCCGATTGGTTTCATATTGATATTATGGATGGCGTTTTTGTACCGAACATATCTTTTGGAATGCCTGTTTTAAAAGCCATCACAAAGCATGCGAAAAAAACGATTGACGTTCACTTAATGATTGTAAATCCTGACCAATACATTCAGACTTTTGCAGATTTAGGGGCTACTATTTTAACAGTTCATTACGAAGCTTGTACTCATTTACACAGAACCATTCAAGCTATAAAAGCTGCAGGAATGAAAGCGGGTGTTGCTCTAAACCCACACACACCAATTGCTGTTTTGGAAGATGTAATTGCTGAATTAGACTTGGTATGTATCATGAGTGTAAACCCTGGTTTTGGTGGACAATCATTTATAGAAAATACCTACAAAAAAGTAAATCAGTTAAAGCATTTAATAGAGTTTACAAAATCTGATTGTCAAATAGAAATTGACGGCGGAGTTACCGATAAAAATGCCAATGCATTAATAGAAGCTGGAGCAAATGTTCTCGTTGCAGGAAGCTATGTTTTTGGCGCAGAAAACCCTACAGAAACCATTGCCGGCTTAAAAAGTATTATTGAATAAATTGTATGCTGTTGTAGACATAGAAACTACAGGAAATGGATACAAAGGTCAGAAAATAACAGAAATCTCAATTTTTATTTTTGACGGAAAGAAGGTACTTGACGAGTTTACCACACTAGTTAACCCTGAAGCACCAATACCTTCCTTTATTACGAACCTCACGGGTATCAATCAAGCAATGGTTCGGAATCAGCCAAAATTCTATGAGATTGCAAAAAAGGTTGAAGAAATTACCAAAGACACCATTTTCGTTGCTCATAATGTAAACTTTGATTACAATATCATTCAAGCAGAATTTAAAAGTCTCGGTTTTGATTTTAAACGAAAAAAATTATGCACTGTCCGTTTATCAAGAAAGATAATTCCAGGTTTAAAGTCATATAGTTTAGGGAATATTTGTGCAGACGAAGGGATTCCTATTTCGGCAAGACACCGAGCAAGAGGTGATGTGGAAGCAACGGTAGAATTGTTTAAAAGATTGATTGAAAGAGATGATAATTTTACCATCAATTCTTTTTTAAACCCCAGATCAAGACAAGCTACGTTACCCCCTCTTTTAGACAAATCTGTAGTTGACAATTTACCAGAAAAACATGGTGTTTACTTTTTTAAAAATCTAAAAAAAGAAGTGATTTATGTGGGTAAAGCAAACAATATAAAACAGCGAGTTATCAGCCACTTTTATGATAAAAAGAAAAAGGAACAAAACATGTGTTTGGAAACTGCCGACATTTCGTATACAAAAACAGGTAGTGAATTATTAGCGTTATTATTGGAGTCTTCTGAAATAAAACAACGGTACCCGAAATTCAACAGAGCGCAAAGAAGAGCAGGAGAAGCAATTGGTTTGTTCTCTTACGAGGATCAAAAAGGGATTATTCATCTAGCATATAATCGATTAAAATTAGCGCCAAATGCAATTATGAAATACTACTCTGTAGCCGAATGCAGAACTCATTTAGAACACTTGTGCAGCGAATTTGACTTGTGCCCTAAATACTGTCATTTACAAACCAATGTTTCGAGTTGTTTTCATTACCAGTTAAAACAATGTAAAGGAATTTGCTGTGATAAAGAGTCAGTTGAAAAGTATAACAAAAGAGTTAGAGAAGCGATAAAATCTGTTGGAATTGGTGCTGAAAATTTAGTCATCAAAGAAAAAGGAAGAACCGAAAAAGAAGTTGGTTTTGCCTTAATTTTAGATGGAATTTACTTGGGTTTTGGCTATGTAGACAAAGACCAAGCCTCACAACTAGAGCGTCCAGAAGAATATCAATTTTTTGTACAACCCCAAAAAGACAACAAAGATGTACAAAGAATTATTTCTTCTTACCTAAAGAAAAAAAAGAAACTTAAAGAACTCGAAAATGAAAAATAAATTGTCTAAAATTCATATTATTGGCGCGGGAATAAGTGGTTTAATCGCAGCACAAGTTTTAGAAAATTATGGCTACAAACCAACCATTATTGAGGGCTCTAATTCTGTTGGCGGACGGGTAAAATCGGACCTTGTTGAGGGCTATTTATTAGATCGCGGTTTTCAAGTTTTATTAACTTCCTATCCAGCAGCTAAAAAATATATAGACTTTGATGCACTGGAAATACAGAGATTACTACCAGGTGCAACCATTTTTAAAAACGGAAAATCACAAACTATTGGAGATCCATTGCGCTCTTTTTCTTTATTGTTCCCCACTCTATTCTCTTCTATTGGCACCTTTTCTGATAAACTAAAAATCTTAAAACTAAATGTCCTTTTAAAGAAAAAAGAAATTGACACCATTTTTAAAGAAGATGAAAAAACAACCCTTCAATATTTGATAGATGTTGGTTTTTCAGAAGAGATGATTCAAACCTTTTTTAAACCTTTTTTTAGCGGAATTTTTTTAGAACCCAATTTAGAGACTTCAAGTAGAATGTTTGAGTTTGTCTATAAAATGTTTGGTGAGGGATTGGCTGTAGTACCGAAAGCCGGAATTCAGGCAATATCTAATCAATTAAAAGACAACTTAAAAAACACAAAAATTCTTTTAAATTCTGAGGTAGAATCGGTAAAAAATAAGGGTATTATTTTAAAAGACGGTTCCGAAATTGAAAGTGATTTTACCATTATTGCTACTGAAGCAAGTCAGTTAGTTGCCAACCTAAACAACCAAGAAACTCATTGGAAAACTTGTGATACCCTATATTTTGAAACTTCAGAGAGAATCATTTCAAGACCTTTAATTGGTTTGATTTCAGAAGAAAACTCGTTGATTAATAATCTTTTTTATCACACTTCAATACAAACAACAACCAAAGGAAAAGGAGAATTGTTATCGGTTACCATCGTAAAAAATCATTCTCTTTCTGAAAAACAGTTGATTGAAAAAATCACTGAAGAATTAGAAGATTTTTGTGGAATAACAAATGCTACATTCATTAAACGATACCAGATTGAAAAGGCCTTGCCAAAACTAGACAACCTTCAATACGAGATTTCTAGTACAGAAACAAAACTGACTTCTTCGATATTTTTGGCAGGAGACCAACTTTTAAATGGGTCTTTAAATGCGGCAATGATTGCTGGTGAAAGAGCTGCAATGGGAGTTATTGGAACCCTGCAAGATGGTGTAATTATTGATGAATTGAGTTCTTAGTAGAAAATAATAAATTCAACAGAACAATATGGCAGAGGCAAAAGAATCTTTATAGTTCGAGTTTTCATCTTGAGTTATTAAAGGAATATTATTTAAAATGGGTGTTTTTAACCTTGCATTTTCATTTAAGTTTATTTCAGCTTTTAGGACTATCTTTTTATTATTAATTTAATAAAATCGCTATTTTTTTTACCTGTTTTTATATGAAACATTAAGTTTTATATTTTTATAAATTTTTGAGGTTTTCCGTTAATTTTTAAAATATAAATACCTTTGGAAAAATTAGATATATTTATTGGTTGTTTGTATTTGTAAGAAGGTATTTTTTTTATGAGTTTACCTGTAATGGTATAAATCTCAACTGGAACAGAATTAATATTAACTAATTCAATTTTAATTGTTTCCATACTTGGGTTGGGGAAAACTTTAAACAACGTATCATCTATAACTTTAAAACTACCTGTATCTAAGGTGCTCCTATTAATAAAA
>JAQWOW010000242.1 GCA_029245665.1 Polaribacter sp.
GTAAAAATAGCAGGTGTTGCTCAAACCTGGACACCAGATTCTTTTGTAGAAAGTACTGTTGCAGCAATTAGAGAGAAAGTAGGAAATGATAAAGTAGTTTTAGGGCTTTCTGGGGGTGTAGATTCTACAGTAGCCGCGGTCTTATTAAACAAAGCAATAGGAAAAAACCTATATTGTATCTTTGTGAATAATGGTTTGTTACGAAAAAATGAGTTTGAAAGTGTGTTAACTCAATACAAAGGAATGGGGTTAAACGTTAAAGGTGTAGATGCTTCAGATCGCTTTTTGTCTGCGTTAAAAGGTATCACAGATCCTGAAAAGAAAAGAAAGTCAATAGGGAATTCATTTATAGAAGTTTTTGACGACGAAGCAAATCAAATTACAGAAGTAACCTGGTTGGCACAGGGCACAATTTATCCAGATGTTATCGAATCGGTTTCCGTTAACGGAGGGCCATCGGCAACCATTAAAAGCCATCATAATGTTGGAGGTTTACCAGATTATATGAAATTAAAAATTGTAGAACCTTTGCGTATGATTTTCAAAGATGAAGTCCGAAGAGTTGGGGCTTCTTTAGGGATTGATTCTGAATTATTGGGACGCCATCCTTTTCCAGGACCAGGTTTAGGAATTCGTATTCTAGGAGATATAACTGCCGAAAAAGTTCGTATTTTACAAGAAGTTGATGCTGTTTTTATAAACGGATTAAAAGAAGATGGTTTGTATGATAAAGTCTGGCAAGCCGGAGCGATGTTGCTCCCCGTAAATTCTGTCGGAGTAATGGGAGATGAGAGAACTTATGAAAAAGTAGTTGCTTTAAGAGCTGTAGAAAGTACGGATGGGATGACTGCAGATTGGGTAAATTTACCGTATGAATTTTTACAAAAAACATCAAATAAAATTATAAATCAAGTAAAAGGTGTAAACAGAGTTGTATACGATATCAGTTCTAAGCCACCCGCAACAATAGAATGGGAATAAAATATATGAAATATGTAACCTTTTTTGTTTTTCTAAGTGTTTTTACGTTTGCTGTTTCTTGTGGACAACAAAAAAAGTATGTTCAGTATTCAGTTAAGCAGGGCGAAACAATGAGAACTATAGCCAAGAAATTGGATATGAAAACAAAATATTTATTACGTTTAAATCCGGATGTTGGAAGAAACCCAGCTGTAAATACTGTTATTGTAATTCCGAATAAAAACATAAATTTTTCCAAAGATTCTATCAATCAGGAAGTTGTATCTGAACTTAAACAGGAAGAAGATAGCGAAGAAATAACGAACGAACTTAAAGAGAATTTTGTTGTTTATGAAGTAAAAAAAGGAGATGCTTTTTATAGCCTTACTCGTTTTTATAATGTTTCACAAGAGGAACTGATTGCATTAAATCCAGAATTATCTGAAGGTTTAAAAGTTGGACAACTCATAAAAATTAAACCCTTAGTAGAAGGTGAAATTCCAGAGAATACTATCTATGAAGATGTTATCGCTGAAAATGTTTCTTTAAAAGTAGGCTTACTACTACCTTTTATAACACATCAAAATGATACGATAGAATCGAATGAACTTTTTACAAAAAGTAAGTTGGCAAATATTGTAACCGATTTTTACTTGGGAGCAGAAATAGCAATAGACTCTCTAAAAAAACAAGGGGTTTCAATTGAATTAAATGTGTTTGATACTGAAAGAAACGGTACTAAAATAGACAGTATTTTATTGACAAATGATTTAAATATTAATGATATCATTATAGGTCCTTTGTATTCTGAAGAGGTAGAATTAGTCGCGTCTAGTATTACAGTACCTGTTGTTTTTCCTTTTTATTCCAAGAATCAATCTAAATTTTCTGCTGTTAACCTGATAAAAACATCACCAGAAAAAAGTGTTTTTCGACAAGAATTGATTGGTCATATTAAGGACAGTATTAGCAATCAAAATGTAATTTTGGTGAGTGATGGGAATGCTGTTTCAGACTTGTCTACAACTTTGATGAAACAATCATTAGAAACGCATGATTCTGTTGCAATGGTGCATGTCGTGAAACCTGTTGATGGTTATATCGCAAGAGAACGTTTTACGGATGTTTTTAAACCAGACATTGCTAACTGGGTTGTGTTAGCTACAGATGACAAAGTAATTATAGCAGATGCTATCAATAGTGTAAATAGCCTATCAGATTCTCTTAGTATGCGTGTTTTCTCTTATAACAAAGGAATTGCATACGATAAAATAGATAATTTTAAATTGGCCAAATTAAAGTATACCTATGTAAGCGACGAGTTTGTCAATGAAACATCTGTTTCAACACAATCATTTAACAAACAGTATTTTACAAAAAATAATGCATTGCCTTCTTTTTATGCAACCAAGGGTTTTGATATTACCTATGATGTTTTAATCCGATTGGCATCTGGTAATGATTTATATAGCACCTTTAAAGAAGGAGCATCATACAGAGTTGAAAGCAAGTTTGATTATGCAAACGAACCCAAAGGCTCTCAAGAAAATAAAGGGCTTTTTATTATTAAATATAACAAAGACTTGACTTTAACTCGACTGAAATAAAATTCTAAATTAAAAAACATAATATTAGATAAAACATAAAAAAATCCGCTATCTAGCGGATTTTTTTATGTTTGTAAAAGTGGAAAAACTATATTTTTTTCATTTGTTTTTTCATCATCTGCATTTGTTCTTTCAACATTCCATTTTTATCTAATTTTTTTGCTTCTGCCATTAAATTAGTAGCTTCTCGTTTTCGTCTTTTAGTCATTGCGATTCCCGCTAATTGGAGTTTTGCCATGGCCAAATCATGATTCATGGCTAAGCCCAATTTTACAGCTTTTCTTAAATATTTTTCAGCTTGCGTGATGTTCGTTTGACTTAAGATAATTCCGTGAAGATAGTTGTAATACCCTTGTTGTTTTACAATTAAAGCACTTTCAGGATTTTTGATATAGGCTAACCATTTTTTCGTTCCTTCAAAATCTTGTTTTCGTAACTGTAAAAATGCCATGATAATAAATTCGTTTTTGAAGTATAATAAAACAAAAATTCCTGCCAAAAATAAGATGGAAATTCCATTCATTATATTTCCTTGGCTAAAGTGGTATACTGACCATACGGATATAAGAGCCGCTAAAATTAATTTTATATTTTTATGAAACATAGTGTTTTTTAAAGTTAATACGTCAATTGCAAAAGTACATTTTCTTCTTAAATTATTCGATTACTTCTTGTAATATTTCTTGTATTTAAATGCAGCGAAAGTAAAAAGAACCAATAAAAAACCAATATACATATATGCTTCTCTGGGAGTTACTTGCTTGTCTCCACTGGCGTAGGAATGAAGTCCGGATAAGTAGAAGTTAACTCCAAAATAGGTCATCATTATCGATAAGTATACAAATGCGGATGCAAAATTAAAAGCCAATCGACCTCTTAGTCCGGGGATCAATCGCATATGCAACACAAACGCATACAGCATGATAGATATTAAAGCCCAAGTTTCTTTGGGATCCCAACCCCAATAACGGCCCCAACTTTCATTGGCCCACATACCACCTAAAAAGTTTCCAATGGTTAGCATAACCAAACCAACAGTCATAGACATTTCATTAATTACTGTCAATTCTTTGATATTGATATCCATTTTCTTCTTGTTCTTTTTCGTTGTAAAAATAATTAAAAAGAGTGCGAAAATTCCCAAAATCATTGAGAGAGAAAAAGGTCCGTAACTAGCAACTATGATCGAAACATGCACTAATAACCACCAAGAGTTTAAAACGGGCATTAGATTTGCAATTTCTGGGTCCAACCAGTTTTGATGCGCAAAAGCCAATGTAATTGCCGTTAAAAAAGTAGCAGCAGTTAATGTTAAAGAAGATTTTCTGCCAATCGTCAATCCAAAAAGCATAATTGCCCAAGCTACATAGATAATAGATTCATATGCATTACTCCAAGGGGCATTTCCACTAATATACCATCGAGAAATTAGTCCTAGCGTGTGCAGTGCAAAAAGAAAACCTGCCAAACCAATTAAAATTTTAACAAAGGTATTGATCCAGTTTTTTTCATAAAAGATTTGAGCAATAACAAATACAATTAAAAGCAAACTCAAGTAGCCATAATATTTAGATAAGGATAAAAAAGGTTGGAATTTATTATATAAAATTTCTAACGTTATGGTTTTTTCTTTAGGATATACAGCAGTACCATATTTTTTTTGGAAGGTTTTAATTCCATCCAATATTTTATCTGCTTTTGCATACTCATTTGTTTTTTTTGCTTCTTGCAAAAACTGAATGTAGACAGGTAATGATTGACGAACAAAAACAGAGTCTGTTCCTTTAAAATTAGCTCTAGAAGTTTCTGGCTGTGAAACCCATTTGTTATTTTCATCATTCGGAACAGGATAGATTTTTAAAATACCGCCACCAATTGCACTGTACAGTAGTCCTATTCTTCTGTCAATTTTTATTAAATCTTTTTGAAATTTATTTTTTACATTTTCTTTTTGTGCTTCTGATACTTTTTCTCTAATTTTATAAATGCCTGAAGGTGTTATAAAATCAGACAATCGCGCATATTTTGTTTTTTTCTCGAGACCTAGAGTTTCTCTTATTTGAGTATTTCCTCTTTCTAAATAAATAAACGGTACTTCAAACCACAAACGGGGATTCTCGATGATAGATAACAACACCTGACTTGGTTTCATCCCGTTAAAATTATTCGTTTGACTTACCTTTCTAACCAATTCTGATGCAAAAGTATGGGCAGGCTTCATACGTCCTCCTGCATCTTGAATGATTAATTTATTGAAGGATTCAGCATGTTTTTCATTGACCAAATTGGCTTTTAGAATAGAGTCAATTTGTTGGTTCGAAAACCGAATTTGTTGGTGACTTGTGTGCTGAGCAAACGAACTATATGAAAATAACAACAAAGTGATTGCTACGATTGTTGATTTTTTCTTACGCATTTTTACCAGTGCTTTTTTTAAGTCGTCAAAGCGTGTGTTTTTTGCAAAAAAGATACATATCATTCCTATATATAACATTGAATATCCCAGGTAGGTAATAAATGTTCCCCAAAAATCATGGTTCACAGAAAGTCTGGTTTGTTCCACTTCACCAGATAGATCGTAACTTGCTTGAAAAAGCTTATAACCTCTATAGTCTAGAATATTATTCATAAAAATACGATAATCAAATGTTTCATCTTGAGCTATTACAGTTACTTCACTTGCATATGAAGCAGCACTTTCTGAACCCGGATATTTTTCTAACTGAAAATCATTGAGTTTAATTTTAAACGGTGTTCTTAATTCTTTAGCACCATATAAGATTCTAAAGTTCAAATTATCTACTGTTACTTCTTTGGCTCCTTGTGTATTGTATTGTCCACCTGTTAATTCGACTCTTTTTGTTTCATTATTGGTGCTAATATCAAAAACAACAACATCCATCTTCTTGTCGTCTTTTGGTCCGCTTACCATTTTAAGAGTCCCCTTCTCTGCGGGTCTCGGAATTACAAATTGAAGTCCTGATAGGTTGTGTAATGTTAAATATTGAAAATAATGGACAGAGTCTTTTACAATATTTCCCTTTTTCTGATCTGCCATTCTAAACCAATCTCCGCTTTCTTTGGCAAGCATTTTAAGAGGGCCGTCTTTCTCTTTAAAGAAATTAACAGTTGCATTATTTTCCGGTGCATTAAAACCAACCAAAATTCCATGAATATTTTGAATGCTTCCTTTTTTAAGATAATGTTCATGTCTAGTGCCTTCTGAAGATTCTACTAAAAAAAGATATTCTTCACCATTTTCGTTCTCCACTAATTTTTTTTCTGCCCATGGTATATAATCAACCAATTTGAAAGTGACCTTTTGTTGATTGTTAGAGTTTTTTCCGAAATGCGTATCAAATTCAAAATTATTTTTGCCCCAGGCAGATAGCAACATTTTCTTGTGAATTTTTGGTGCTTGATCTTTATTGTCGTCAATAACAACGTTCAAATAAGTAGTTTCAGAGAGGAAAGAGTTGGTTGTTTCTCCTTCGTTGATAGGCATCACCCCTTCGTAACCAATATATCTAGTAATTCCTGCTCCTATTAAAATAAATAGCCATGCGACATGGAATAACAATACAGGCCATTTTTCTTTTCTTAACAAACGATATCTAAAAATATTTCCAAAGAAATTAATGATGAAAAAAAGCATGATTAATTCAAACCACCATGCATTGTAGATCAGTGCTTTTGACGTTTGTGTTCCAAAATCATTTTCTACAAAGGTAGCCACACCCATTGCGGTTGCAAAAAGTACGAACAATACCGCCATTAAGCGAGTAGAATATAATAGCGAGAGAATTTTTTTCATCCTATTTACCAAATTATTAAGCCTTGCAAATTTAAGAATAAAAGGAAGAATATGTCTAAATTTAAGGTTGTTTTTCTTGTTAAGATTTGTTAAAAATAGCCCGTTTTATGAGTTTTGAAAAAAAATAAGGAAGGTTTATTTTTAATTGAGGTTTTTTAGGGTCCTCAGTATTTTGCGTCAGTAGTTTTTATAGATTCAGTTTGAAGCAGATTAAATTATTCAGAAATACTGTCTATCAAAATAGTAAGCAACTCTATGGCAGCTTTCGAAATTTTAGTTCCTGGTCCAAATACTCCAACGGCTCCTGCATCAAATAAAAATTGATAATCTTGGGCAGGAATTACGCCACCAACGATCACCATAATGTCTTCACGGCCGTATTTTTTTAATTGGGCAATTACTTGAGGTACTAATGTCTTATGTCCAGCAGCTAAAGAGGAAATTCCTAAAATATGAACATCGTTTTCTACTGCTTGTTTTGTTGCTTCTTTTGGAGTTTGAAACAACGGTCCAATATCTACGTCAAAACCCAAATCTGCATAACTAGTAGCCACTACTTTTGCCCCTCTATCATGGCCATCTTGCCCTAATTTAGAAATCATAATTCGTGGACGTCTCCCCTCTAAATTGGCAAAATTATCTGCTAATTTTTTTGCTTTTGAAAAAAGTTTGTCGTCTTTTATTTCTTTACTATACACGCCAGAAATGGTTTTATGTACTGCTTTATGTCTTCCGAAAACTACCTCTAATGCATTAGAAATTTCGCCCAGAGTAGCCCTGTCTCTTGCTGCTTTTATTGCCAAACTCAATAAGTTCTCTTCTCCAGATTTTGCAGCTTCAGTCAAAGCTACTAAAGATTTTTGAACTTCTGCGTTATTTCTATTTTCTTTTAACTTCTTTAATCGTTCAATTTGAGAACTACGAACAGCTTCATTATCAACTTCTAAAATATGCAAGGGATCCTCTTCTTTCAATTGGTATTTATTTACCCCAACGATCACATCAAGACCACTATCAATTTTAGCTTGCTTGATAGCGGCAGCCTCTTCAATTCGCATTTTAGGAATCCCTTTTTCAATGGCTTTTGTCATTCCTCCTAATTCTTCAACTTCTTTGATTAATTCCCAAGCTTTATCAGCAATATTTTCTGTTAATTTTTCGAGATGAAAACTACCTGCCCATGGATCTACTGTTTTGGTAATAAATGTTTCCTGTTGTAAATATAGTTGTGTATTTCTTGCAATTCTTGCAGAAAATTCTGTTGGTAAAGCAATCGCTTCGTCTAAAGCATTTGTATGCAGACTTTGTGTGCCACCAAAAGCCGCCGCCATAGCTTCAATTGTTGTTCTAGCAACATTGTTAAAAGGATCTTGTTCTGTCAAAGACCAGCCACTAGTTTGGCAGTGTGTTCTTAGGGCTAATGACTTTGGGTTTTTTGGGTTGAACTGTTTTACAATTTTTGCCCATAACATCCTTGCAGCGCGCATTTTTGCAATTTCAGTAAAGTGATCCATTCCTATTGCCCAAAAGAAGGAGAGCCTTGGCGCAAAAGAATCTATATCCATACCTACTTCCAATCCTTTTCTAAGGTATTCTAATCCGTCAGCAAGCGTATACGCCAATTCAATTTCTGCAGTTGCACCCGCTTCTTGCATGTGATACCCTGAAATAGAAATAGAATTGAATTTTGGCATTTTAGAAGTTGTATATTTAAAAATATCGGCAATAATTTTCATGGATGGAGAAGGAGGGTAGATATAGGTATTTCTTACCATGAACTCCTTTAAGATATCATTTTGTATGGTTCCCGATAGTTTTTCAGGTAAAACTCCCTGTTCTTCAGCCGCAACAATATAAAAAGCTAAAATGGGTAAAACAGCTCCATTCATAGTCATAGAAACAGACATTTTATCTAATGGAATTTGGTTGAACAAAACCTTCATGTCCTCAATAGAATCGATGGCAACTCCTGCTTTACCAACATCGCCTTGAACACGCTCGTGGTCAGAGTCATATCCTCTATGCGTTGCTAAATCAAATGCAACAGATAGTCCTTTTTGTCCAGCTTTTAAATTTCGTCTGTAAAAAGCATTGCTTTCCTCGGCTGAAGAAAAACCTGCATATTGTCTAATAGTCCAAGGTCTTCTAACATACATAGTCGTGTAAGGGCCTCGAAGATTTGGCGCAATTCCTGCAACAAATCCCTCTTGTTTAAAAGAAGTCTGTGCTTTATGCGTAGCGTTTTTTAGTTTTATATGTTGTACTTCTTTTCTTTTCATTTTTAGAGGCGAATGCTAAATTTATTAATGTTTATAATTCTACCCAAACACTTAAGTACTCTTTATTTATGTATAATTAGATATTTTTTTCAGAGCGTAATCGTTTTTTTTCAAGGGATTCTGATATTCGATTTCTTATTAAGGGTGATACCAAGGTTTTTATATTTCTCTGCTTAGTGAAAGGATACAATTCTAAATTCTGTTGCATTGTATCGGTATTGTTTTGTTGAAAATTTGTACCAATTAAAGTGGTTGTACCCTCAAGAAACTCTTTTATTTCTTTTGTTGCGTTATCATTGATTTTTTTTTGAATAGTACCCGCCTTCAATTGTTTTAAAAAACCACCATTAGTTTCAATTTGTTTAAAAATAATTAAAGCATTATCTGCTAATTGTTGGGTAATAGATTCAATATAATAAGAACCATCTGCGATATTCTGAGCTTCTTTTAAAGAGCTTTCTTGCTGTAAAATGAGTAGTTGGTTTCTGGCAATACGCTCACCAAATTCATTAGACTTGTGATAAATTGTATCATAAGAAATATTAGAAATTGTGTTTGCTCCGCCTAAAATTGCACTCATGCATTCTGATGTAGTTCTCAGTAAATTTACGTTATAATCATATAGTGTTTTGTTTCTTAGACTGGGTTGAACAAATATATGAGCTTCAAAATTATGGACATTGTATTCTTCTAAAAGTGCTGACCATAAAATTCTAAAAGCTCTTAATTTCGCAATTTCAAAAAAATAATTACTTCCAACAGAAAAAGAAAAGTGAATTTTTTTAGCAACAGTACTTCCAAAATGATTTAAATATTCATTTGCGTGTGCTAAAGTATACGCAAGTTGTTGAGTAATTGTAGCTCCTGAATTTTGATATAGGTCACTTGAAATAGAAATACAATTTTCAGATTTATTTTGAATTTTATTTAATCTACTAAAATCTTCTTTTAGATTAAAAAACCAATTTCCAGTCTCCGCCAGATTCCCAATAATATCTGTTTGAAAATAAGTGTTTTTAGAATTTATAAAATGAGCTATTTCAGTTTGAAATTCAATGTCTAAAAACGAAAAATGAAAGTATAAGAAAATTGATTCTACTTCAATGTGAAGTAATACTTTCTTATAATCAAAAATTGAATTTGCTTTAAATAAAATCGAATTTGCGCCTCTTTTTAGCGCCTTAATTGCAAGTTGATTTGCTATTTCTTCCTTATGAATAAAAATCTTTTGACAAATATTAAATCCGTCTTTAGAAGTTGTAATTTTATGATGCTCTCTATCTTCTGAGGTGTAAAAAGGTTTCACAACAATTCCTTCATTAGTTTTCCAAAGAAGTGAATCATTGTAATCTTTCCCATTTAAATCTACTTGAATTTTTTGTTTCCAAGCAGTCGGTGAGGTTTTTTTAAATTCATCAAATAAAGAGGTACTCATATTATTTTTCTAGGGTGTCAAATTCTATCAAATAGATATCTTCATTTTCTTTTTTCATTAAATATTTTTCTCTTGCAAATCGTTCTAGTTGAAGCGAGTCTTTTAAATTTTTAATAGTAGCTTTATCTTCGATTATTTTTTTTTGGTAGTACGATATTGTCCTCTCTAAATCAGTAATTTCATTGTTAAACTTTCTATGAACCAAGTACGAGTTTTCATCAAAAAAAAACATCCATATTAGGAATGGAATTAAAATTAAAACAAAAATATTTGTGAAAAACTTTATAATTTTATTATTTCTAAACTTATTAAAAGACATAAATTCTATAAGCGTTCGTTAATGACTGTTCTTACTATATCAATAGCAACTGTATTATGCCTATCATTAGGGATGATAATATCTGCAAAATTTTTAGTTGGCTCAATAAATTGTTGATGCATTGGTTTTAATGTGTCTTGATAGCGGTTTAAAACTTCATCAATATTTCTACCTCTTTCGGAAATATCTCTTCTAACTCTTCTTATTAGACGTTCATCGGTGTCTGCATGAACAAATATCTTTATGTCGAATAAATTTCTTAATTCTTCATTATTAAAAATTAAAATTCCTTCAACAATAATTACTTTTTTTGGATGTGTTTTAACAGTGTTTTCTGTTCTATTATGAGTAACAAAGGAATATACAGGTTGTGCTATGGTTTTAAATAATTTTAATTCTTTAAGATGTTTAACGATTAAATCAAAATCGATAGCTCTTGGATGGTCGAAATTAATTTTTGTTCTTTCTTCATAAGATAAGTTGTCTGTTGCCTTGTAGTATGAATCTTGAGATATAACACAGACTTCATTATCAGGTAAATGTTTAACTATTTGATTTACAACTGTTGTTTTTCCACTTCC
>JAQWOW010000244.1 GCA_029245665.1 Polaribacter sp.
CTAGGATGCAAATTAAACTTTTCAGAAACTTCTACTATTGCTCGTAATTTTACAGACGAGGGTTTTAAACGTGTTCCTTTTGAAGATACAGCAGATGTTTACGTAATAAACACGTGTTCAGTTACTGATAATGCTGATAAACGTTTTAAAACTATTGTAAAAAATGCTTTAAAGAAGAATCATGATGCTTTTTTAATAGCAGTTGGATGTTATGCGCAACTTAAACCTGAAGAATTAGCTGCTGTGGATGGGGTAGATTTAGTCTTAGGAGCCACTGAAAAATTCAACGTTACAAGCTATATAAACGATTTGACTAAAAATACTATCGGAGAAGTACACTCTTGCGAAATTTCTGAAGCAGACTTCTATGTAGGTTCTTATTCAATTGGAGATAGAACTCGTGCTTTTTTAAAAGTACAAGATGGATGCGATTATAAGTGTACCTATTGCACAATCCCTTTAGCAAGAGGAATTTCAAGAAGTGATACTTTAGAAAATGTAATCAATAATGCCAAGGAAATTTCATCTAAAGGGATTAAAGAAATTGTTTTAACAGGAGTAAATATTGGTGATTATGGCAAAGGAGAATTTGGCAACAAGAAACACGAACATACATTCTTAGAATTGGTGAAGAAATTAGACGAAGTTAAGGGCATTCATCGATTAAGAATCTCATCTATAGAACCTAATTTACTGAAAGACGAAACAATTGATTTTGTATCAAAATCTAACTCTTTTGTTCCTCATTTTCACATTCCATTGCAATCTGGAAGTGACGAATTACTCAAGAAAATGAAACGAAGGTACCTCCTTAAAACCTATACAAATCGAGTTGCTAAAATTAAAGAAGTAATGCCAAATGCATGCATTGGTGTTGACGTTATTGTTGGTTTTCCTGGTGAAACTGACGAATTATTTTTAGAAACCTATAACTACTTAAATGAAATGAATATTTCATACCTACATGTTTTCACTTACTCTGAAAGACCAAATACTGAAGCAGTAAATTTTGAAGGAACAGTACCAAAAAAAATACGGGCAAAACGCAGTAAAATGTTAAGAGGCTTATCAGCAAAAAAAAGACGCTCTTTTTATGAAAGTCAACTAGGAAATACTGCAACAGTTCTATTTGAAAACGAAAATAAAGAAGGTTTTATAAACGGATTTACAGAAAACTATGTAAAAGTAAAAGCACCATGGAACCCAAAATTAGCAAATACATTAAAAAGTGTTATTCTTACAGAAATTGATCAAGATGGATTGGTAAGGTTTACTTTTGTTGAAAATTAGCAATCAATACTATTTTAAAAAAACTAAAAACTTGTATCATGTATAAATCTTTTCGATTTCTCTCGCTACTGAGTGTATTAATAGTTACAATTTTATTTTTTAATGCAATGAATAAGGATGAGATAGATCCTGTAACTAGCACACATGAGACTTATAAAATTAAAGCGATAAAGCTCCCTTTAAATTTAAATCTTGCTGGTGAAAAGGTTCCTCTAGGAAAAGCTGATGTCCGAGAACGAATGGATAGAGAAATACTCGTAAATACCTATTGGCAATCGAACGGGTTGCTGCTTATAAAAAGAGCAAATAAATACTTTCCAATTTTAGAACCTCTACTTAAAAAATATGGTTTACCAGACGATTTCAAATTTTTAGCTTTAGCTGAAAGTGCTTTCATTGATGAAACCTCTTCTGTAGGTGCAGCAGGAATTTGGCATTTTATGAAAAATACTGGCAAAGAATACGGTTTAGAGATAAATAAAAATGTTGATGAACGATACAACATCGAAAAATCTACGAAAGTTGCTTCTGAATACTTAATAAAAGCTAAAAAAAAATTTAATTCTTGGACTTTAGCTGCAGCAGCATATAATGCTGGAAGTTTCGGAATAAGTAAAAGGTTAGAGGAGCAGCAAGTAAATAATTACTATGATGCTTTATTACCAGATGAAACAGAGAGATATGTATTTCGAATTATTGCTTTAAAGGAGGTCATTTCTAATCCTAAAAAATATGGTTTTTCTTATGATGCCGAAGATTTATATACTTTGCCTAAAACTAGAACTATAAAAGTAGATACTGCCATTACTAATATTACTCAATTTGCCAAAAAATTTGGAATCACCTACAAAGAATTTAAAATTTACAACCCATGGTTAAGAGAAAATAAATTGAATAATAAAAGTAGGAAATTATATGAAATTAAGATTCCGACTGAATAATTATTCTAGTCTATTTATAACTCTCCCAATAAAACCAGTTTCTAATTGAACTTTTATTCCATAAGGATCATTTGCTGATTTTGTTAAAATTTTAGCAACAATGCCTTTTGTTAATTGCCCAGTTCTTTGATGTGATTTTTGTACAATTTCAACAAACAAAGCTGTATTTATATTTTTTCTTTGTCTACCATCTATCATCATAATAAGATTTAAAAAAAGATATTAAAAAAAGCCTATCATTTAATGATAAGCTTTTCAATAAAAAATTAACTAGTAATAAATATATTATAATACTCTTACGTTTACTGCGTTTAATCCTTTTTTTCCATCTTGTAAGTCAAATTCAACCTCATCGTTTTCACGAATTTCGTCAATTAATCCTGACACATGTACAAAATGTTCTTTGTTTGTTCCTTCTTCAGTAATAAATCCAAATCCTTTAGATTCATTGAAAAATTTTACGGTACCTTTATTCATTATAAAAAATTATTGTGTTGTTAATTTAATTACTAACAACGTCTTTTGATTTGCAAATATAATGACATTAATGAAGATATCACGTAAAATAGTATTTTATTTTAAAATTTGTTTAAATACTGTAAATTAATGATTTAACCGTATTATACTCTTGAATAATGTCATAAAAAACTTCTTTTACAGATTTTATTTCATCAATTAATCCTGCAATTTGTCCGATTTCTAATTCACCACTATCCAAATCTCCTTCAAACATTCCTTTTTTTGCACGAGCTCTACCCAATAATTCCTTAATTTGTTCTTTCGTAGGGTTTCTCTTGTATAACTCTTGAATCTCATCATAGAATTTATTCTTAACCAACCTTACAGGCGCCAACTCTTTTAATGTTAGTTGCGTCCCACCCTCTTTGATACGAACTATTAATTTTTTAAAATTCTGATGGGCTGAAGATTCTAATGTTGCAGCAAATCTACTACCAACTTGAACAGCATCTGCTCCTAAAACCATTGCTGCTAACATTCCTTTACCGGTTCCAATACCACCTGCTGCAATTATTGGTATTTTAACCTGCTTTTTAACCATAGGTATTAAAGTAAAGGTTGTGGTTTCTTCTCTGCCATTATGCCCACCTGCTTCAAAACCTTCACAAACAATAGCATCAACCCCTGCAATTTCTGCTTTTTTCGCAAATTTCACCGAACTAACAACATGAACAACTGTAATGCCTTTTTCTTTTAAAAAAGAAGTCCAAGTTTTTGGATTTCCAGCAGATGTAAAGACAATCTTCACCCTTTCTTCAATTATAATGTCGATAATTTTTTCAATTTCTGGATATAACATTGGTACATTTACACCAAAAGGATTGTTCGTTGCTAATTTACATTTCTGAATGTGATCTCTTAAGACTTCAGGATACATAGACCCTGCTCCAATTAAGCCTAAACCGCCTTCATTAGAAACAGCAGATGCTAATTTCCATCCAGAAACCCAAATCATACCTCCTTGAATAATTGGATACTCTATTTTAAAAAGACCTGTAATTTTGTTT
>JAQWOW010000253.1 GCA_029245665.1 Polaribacter sp.
CATGTAAATAAGCGTTATTTGAGCTACTGAAATAAAAAGATTTGCTCTCTTATACAATTCAGAAACAGTAAGTATTGTAACAATACCAGCAATAATATGCAAATAAATAAACTCAAAACTATCAGGAACAATATATCCTAAGAGCAATACTGTTAATACATGGGTAAACAAACCTAAACGTGGATCGAAGAAGGCCTTTAAAACTATTGGAAGTATGCTTAAAGGAACTACATATAAATAGTCTGAGTTAAACTTTATGACCAAAGTTTGTATAAAAATCATTGAAAAGACATTGAAAAATATAAAAGTTACTTTGTTATTATTCTCATATATTTCTACTCTATATTTCTTTAAAAATAGCAAGAGCATCAGCAATGCAATGGATACTAATATGGTATATCCTAAAATAATCCAATAGTAATTGGATTCCGTCCAAACTTGAGATTCTGATTCACTTTTTAAGGAATTCAATATGGCTAATTTTTTCCCTTCAACAATATCTCCTTTTTGTATAATTAATTTACCTGAAACAATTTTTCCTTTTGTATACGAAATATTTTTTATTTCGTTCTCAAGAACTTTTTGTGAATATTGAACATCAAAAGAAACATTTGGTTTTATAATTTCAGATAATAAATCCAACATTCGTTTTTTACCATATAAATTTTGTGCAGTAACCAAACTTTTATTTATCAGTTCTAAAACCTCCTTAGACGTTAAAAAACTTTTAAAAAGAACATCTTCTACTTCGTTTCCTTTTCTAATAGCAACGATTTCATTTTTATTGGAACCCCTATCTTGACTTACAACATCTAAAAAACCTTTTTTATAAATGGAGGCAATTACTTTTCGTCCAATTTCTGAAAAATTTGAAATCTCCTCTAATGCAAGAGAATCTGACTCTCTAATAAGGGAAATTATTTCATTATAATTAAGGGTAACGTTTTTTTCTACATCAAAATCATACAGAAAATAGCGTTTAGAGTTTACCTCAATTTCTTTTTTTTCTTTGGTAATTTCTTCCGCTGATTTTTGAATGGCAAAATCGAAAGGCGCATATAAATTATCATATTTCCAGAGTTGTCCATTGGTGAAATCATATTTAAATTGCCCCCCTTTTGGAAATAAATAGACGATTGCAACCGTGGCTACTAAAAACAAAATTACCTTATAAATAATGCTGTTATTTTGGTATAATTTATTTACTATATTACTCATACATTTTATCTTATTATAACAAACTTACCATAAAAAATTCAAGGTCAAAAATTCAACTTGAATTATAAAAGTAAAATTGATTAAAAATAGTTAATTTAGCAGAGCTAATCTTGCACAAACTAAACTATATATTTATGAGAGAAGTAGTTATTGTATCTGTGGCCAGAACTCCAATTGGAAGCTTTATGGGAAGCTTGTCTTCTGTTCCTGCTCCAAAATTGGGTGCAATTGCGATCAAAGGAGCTCTCGAAAAGATAAAACTAAGTCCAAACTTAGTTCAAGAAGTTTTTATGGGAAATGTAGTTTCTGCAGGTTTAGGTCAAGCTCCTGCAAGACAAGCTGCACTATTTGCTGGCATTCCTGATACTGTTCCCTGCACAACAGTTAACAAAGTTTGTGCTTCTGGAATGAAATCTATCATGTTGGCTGCACAAACCATTGCCCTAGGCACTGCAGATATAGTTGTTGCCGGTGGCATGGAAAATATGAGTGCCATTCCTCATTACCAACATGCAAGAAACGGGGCTAAATTTGGCCCTATAACTATGGAAGATGGCTTGCAAAAAGATGGCTTAGTAGATGCCTATGATAAAGTTGCAATGGGCGTTTGCGCAGATGAGTGTGCAACTAAATATGAATTTTCTAGAGAGGATCAAGATGCATTTGCAATTCAATCCTATACGAGAGCTGCAAAAGCTTGGAGTGAGGGGAAGTTTGCTGATGAAATTGTACCAGTATCAATTCCTCAAAGAAGAGGAGAGCCCATTCTTTTTTCTGAAGATGAAGAATACAAGAATGTAAAAATAGAGAAAATTCCGGCTTTAAGACCCGCTTTTACAAAAGACGGAACTGTTACTGCTGCGAATGCATCTACCATAAATGATGGAGGAGCCGCTCTGGTTGTAATGTCTGCAGAAAAAGCAAAAGAATTAAATATAATACCGATTGCAAAAATAAAAAGTTTTGCCGATGCTGCTCACGAACCAAAATGGTTTACAACTGCACCAGCCAAAGCAATCCCTAAAGCATTGGCAATCGCAAATCTTTCTTTAGATGATGTTGATTATTTTGAATTAAACGAAGCTTTTTCTATTGTTGGATTGGCAAATATGAAAATATTAGGCATTGATGATCATAAAGTTAATGTAAATGGTGGTGCCGTTTCTTTAGGACATCCTCTAGGAGTTTCTGGTGCAAGAATCGTAATTGCATTGACTTCAATTTTAAAACAAAATAATGCTAAAATTGGAGCTGCAGCTATTTGTAACGGCGGCGGCGGTGCATCTGCATTAATTTTAGAAAAAATTTAATTTTATTAATCTAAACTCAATTGAATTTATGCTGTATGGCATTTGTAATTTAAGTTCTGCTTCTTTAAGGGCATCTGCCTCTGACTCCTCAGAGATGATCAGTCAGGTTTTATTTGGTGAAACTTTTGAAATTATTGAAAAAGATA
>JAQWOW010000202.1 GCA_029245665.1 Polaribacter sp.
GTAAGTTCTATACGCGTTACGCACCCGTGCGCCGGTCGTCAGCAAGTGCAAGCACTCCTGTTACCCCTCGACTTGCATGTGTTAAGCCTGCCGCTAGCGTTCATCCTGAGCCAGGATCAAACTCTTCATTGTATATCTTTATAATATGAATGAATAAGTTTCAAAAGAATTTGTCTAATAAAATTAAACATGGTTATTCTACTCTTTGTTTACGCTGTCAATTTCAATATTTTCAATGAACTTTTAGTACCCTAAAACGGCTTACTTTATAAACCTTAATAATCCCCCAATTTGTAGAAACACTAGAATCGAACTAGTAAAAAATATCAAACTAAAAAAAATTTAACTTGAAATAATCTTTCCAAAATCTCTATGATCTTAAACGCTGTATTTCTTAGCGGCTGCAAATATATAAACTATTTCTATTCTAACAAGAAAAAAATTATTTATTTTATTTATTTTCTTAACTAACAAAAATTGAACTTGTTGCCGATAAAATTTCGGACTGCAAAGATACAACGTTTTTTAATTAAAAACCTAATTTAAATCAAAGTTAATTTACTAAAAAAATAAAAAAAATAACTTGTGAAATAAACCCAAAAACAACCAACACAAACACTCAATGAACGAAACTAACATCGTAATATTTCCGTTAGCGGATGCAAATATACACCCCCTTTTTAATCCCACAACTATTTTATGAAACTTTTTTGAAATAAATGAAAATTAATTCTTAATTAAATCATTCTTAACAACTTAACAATGCAACCTTTTTTAACATCTTTAAAATATCAATCTTTAAAAAAAATACCAACAAAAATTATGCAATAAATAGACCTTATATAATATATGGTAAATGAAAGTTATAATATTGCTCTAGATTGTTTTCTGAAGAAATTTATAATTGGACTGAAGTTGTTGGTGAATAATAATAATAATAATACGAACTCATTAGTATAAAATCGATTTAACAAAGGTCATGTGGTTTGATCTAAGAATAAGAAAACAAGGAGTATTGATCTTGTGGCACCTAGTAATAATATTAAATCTTTATCGTCAGCAAACAAAAAGAAAGAAACATCAATGTTAATTCTAATTTAATACACATATATATTGTGTGAAAAATTGTTTTCAATATCTTTGCAGTCTTAAATATGATACATTAAATGATTAAAATTACTTTACCTGACGGAAGTGTTAAAGAGTTTGCAAAAAATAGTACTCCTATTGAAGTTGCGAAAAGCATCAGTGAAGGACTGGCTAGAAACGTTATATCAGCAACCTTTAATGAAACAACAGTTGAAACCAACACTCCTTTAACAAAAGATGGCTCTTTAGTTTTACACACATTTAATGACAAAGGCGGAAAAAAAGCTTTTTGGCATTCTTCTGCTCATGTTTTAGCAGAAGCTATTTTAACTTTTCATCCTAATGCGAAGCTTACAATTGGCCCAGCTATTGAAAACGGATTTTATTATGATATTGATTTAGGTGAGGAAATTATTTCTGAAAAGGATTTTAAAGATATTGAAAAGAAGTTTTTAGAAATTGCTCGTGGAAAACATGAATTTAAAATTCGTGAAGTATCTAAAGCTGACGCATTGTCTTTTTACAAAAAAGAAAACAACCCTTACAAAGTTGAGTTAATTGAAAACTTAGCTGATGGTGACATTACTTTTTGTGACCATAGTTCTTTTACTGATTTATGTAGAGGAGGACATGTACCCAATACGGGAATTATAAAGGCAATCAAAATAATGAATGTTGCCGGTGCATATTGGCGTGGTGATGAAAAGAACAACCAATTAACTCGTATCTATGGAATTTCTTTTCCAAAACAAAAAATGCTTAGTGAGTATTTAGAGGTTTTGGAAGAAGCAAAAAAAAGAGATCATAGAAAATTAGGTAAAGAATTGGAATTATTTACCTTCTCTCAAAGAGTTGGCGCAGGATTGCCTTTATGGTTACCTAAAGGCGCTTCCTTAAGAGGTCGACTGCAAGAGTTTTTAGAGAAGGCTCAAAAAAAGGCTGGTTATGAAATGGTGATGACACCACATATTGGTCAGAAAGAACTCTATGTTACTTCTGGTCATTATGAAAAATATGGAGAAGACAGCTTTCAATCGATAAAAACGCCTAAAATGGACGAGGAGTTTTTACTCAAGCCAATGAATTGCCCACATCACTGTGAAATCTATAATTTCAAGCCTCATTCCTACAAAGATTTACCAAAGCGTTACACTGAATTTGGAACAGTATATAGATATGAACAAAGTGGAGAATTACACGGATTAACTCGCGTTAGGGGTTTTACTCAAGATGATGCTCATATTTTTTGTACCCCAGAACAATTAGATCAGGAATTTAAAGACGTGATAGATTTGGTTTTATACGTTTTTGGCTCTTTAGGTTTTGAAGATTTTACCGCTCAAGTATCCATTAGAGACAAAAACAACCCAGACAAATACATAGGAGACTCTGAAACTTGGGAAATTGCAGAAAATGCTATTATCAATGCAGCAAAAGATAAAAACTTAGATTTTGTAATTGAAGAAGGTGAAGCTGCTTTTTATGGTCCTAAATTAGACTTCATGGTGAAGGATGCAATAGGAAGAAGTTGGCAGCTTGGAACCATTCAAGTTGATTATAATCTACCAAAACGTTTTGATTTAACCTATAAAGGAGCAGATAATCAATTACACAGACCTGTAATGATTCATAGAGCACCTTTTGGTTCTATGGAACGGTTTATTGCAGTATTGCTAGAACATACAGGGGGAAACTTCCCTCTTTGGCTAACTCCAGACCAGGTTATCTTATTGCCAATCAGTGATAAATATCAAAAATATTCAGAAAAAGTTTTAGAATCGTTAGAAAATTCCGAAATTCGCGCTTTGGTAGACAACCGAAGTGAGAAAACAGGCAGAAAGATTAGAGACGCCGAAGTCAGCAAAATACCGTTTATGGTGATTGTTGGTGAAAAAGAAGAATTAGAGGGCACAGTTTCTGTAAGAAAACATGGTGAAGGAGATATCGGTACATTTACTATTGAAGAATTTATTTCTTTAATCAAAACAGAAGAAAGAAAAACATTAAAACTTTTTAATTAAATTAGACAGATCTCTAATAGAAGTTAAAAAATTAAAATAAACATAAGTTAAATTTAAATTTACAAGTCATAGCAATACGTAGAAGTAGGTCAAGAAGACCGTTAAGAGTAATCAAAGAAGATCAACATAGGATTAATGAGAAAATAAAATATGTTGACGAGGTACGTCTAGTAGGCGACAATATAGAGATTGGCGTTTATTCTTTAGACAAAGCGAAAGAATTGGCCATAGAACAGGAATTAGATTTGGTGGAAATTTCACCAAAAGCAAAACCGCCTGTTTGTAAAATTATTGATTACAAGAAATTCTTGTATGAGCAGAAGAAGCGCGAAAAAAACTTAAAGTCAAAAGCAACAAAAGTGACTATTAAAGAAATCCGTTTTGGACCTCAAACAGATGAGCATGACTACGAATTTAAAAAGAAGCATGCTGTTAAATTTTTACAAGACGGAGCCAAACTAAAAGCATTTGTGTTTTTTAAAGGACGTTCTATAATTTTTAAAGAACAAGGACAAATATTATTATTAAAATTAGCGCAAGAGCTAGAAGAATACGGTAAAGTGGAGCAATTACCAAGATTAGAAGGTAAACGTATGATTATGTTTATTGCCCCAAAAAAAGTTAAATAATCTTATAAGCAAGATAAAAACGAAGGAGAGATGCCTAAAATGAAAACCAAATCTAGCGCCAAAAAA
>JAQWOW010000272.1 GCA_029245665.1 Polaribacter sp.
AAAACAGGTTCGTCATATTAAAATGAAATATTTTAAAATTAAAGTCTTTTCTTTGTATGAATTAGGAGTTTAATTTCTATTAAAATACAGTAATATAATGTCTAACAACACTCAATTGCCTTCACAAACAAAGAAGAATACATTGGTTCCAATACTTATAATTGCCGGACTCTTTTTTATCTTCGGATTTGTTACCTGGATAAATGGTGCTCTAATTCCGTTTATGAAAACAATAAACGAATTGACAGATGCGCAATCTTATTTAGTTGCTTCTGCTTCCTATATTTCTTTTGTGGTAATGGCGCTTCCTGCGTCTTATGTTATTAACAAGGTAGGATACAAAAAAGGGATGTCTCTGGGTTTAATAATAATGGCTTTGGGTGCACTACTATTTATACCGGCTGCCAATGCAAGAACCTATTGGATGTTTCTAACTGCAATTTTTATTCAAGGCATAGGAATGACCTTATTACAAACAGCATCTAATCCATACATCACTATTTTAGGTCCCATTGAAAGTGCTGCAAAAAGAATTGCGATCATGGGTATTGCAAACAAAGTTGCAGGTGCTTTGGGGTCTTTTATTTTTGCTACTATTTTACTATCTGGTATAGAGGGTATCAAAGAAAAATTAAGGACGGTAAGTACTGCTGAAAAGGCAAATCTACTTAACACAATGGCAGATAGTGTTATTAGCCCATATTTGGTTATGGCTTTGGTCTTATTTTTATTAGGAATTTTAATTAGAAAAGCGCCTTTACCAAATGTAGAAGCGGCACCCATGCAAGAGGTAGCACAAGGGGAAATGACAAAAACAAGTATTTTTCAGTTTCCACATTTATGGTTGGGTGTTTTGGCATTGTTTATGTATGTGGGAGCAGAAGTAATTGCCGGAGACACCATCATTGCTTACGGTCATTCTTTAGGATTGGGAGAAAAATCAAACTCTTTTACCATGTTCACTCTAATGGCCATGGTAGCCACTTATGCAATAGGGGTTGTTTTAATTCCTAAATATGTTAGTCAGTCTTTTGCATTAAAGGTAAGTGCTATTTTAGGAATTATAGTATCTTTTTGCATTGTTTTTACGAGTGGTTTTACATCTGTACTCTTTGTAGCTGCTTTAGGAATTGCAAATGCATTGGTTTGGCCAGCCATTTGGCCGTTGACATTAAAAGGGCTTGGGAAGTTCACCAAAACAGCTTCTGCTTTATTAATTATGGCAATTTGTGGTGGGGCAATTTTACCTCCAATGTACGGAGCTTTAGTGGACTATAAAAAAGAAGAATTAGTAGCTACAGGAATACATGAAGTGAGTGCTTTTGCTGAAGCAGCATCTTTTGGTTACTGGATTTTGCTGCCCTGTTATGTAATTATTCTTTATTATGCTTTTTGGGGGCACAAACTAGGTGTTAAGGAATAGTAATTTCTACTCAAGTTGATTTTAATGAAAAATTGATTTCATTTTTACATCTATTATTTGTACTATATTTTTTTAAAGTCACAATCTGTTTGTATATTACATACAAAATCAAAAAACATTTAAGAGTATGAAATTTATCAACAATTGGTATCCAATTATCTTAGCATTTGGTTGTTTACTATATTCAGTAACCTACGGATTATTAGGGATGAATGAAGAAGCACAATATTCAGCACATTGGCCAGGAACAATATTATTGTTCGCAATCGCAATTAGACAAAGAAGAAATACAAAATGAATATAGGATTCTTCATAGTGGGTGCTGTTATATTTGCAACATATATGGGGTTGACCATATTTAACATCATTTACTCTAACCGCAAGCAAAGAGAAGAGAACTATCCAAACAAAGATATTGATAAAAAAGGACTATGAGTTGGAAAGAAAATAGAGATCTATGAATCTTATTTTTACGAGCCTTTTAATTTATACATTACATCTTTGCAATTAATTTTAAAGAGGAATTGTAGGGAGGTTTAATGACGAATTAAACTGAAATTCATTTGCAATATTTTTCAATTGCAATGTGAGATATAAGTTCTTTTTCTGAAGGGCTAAAAATAGTTTTCACAATAAAAAAAAGCTTGATTTCATTTTAAAATCAAGCTTTTCCTGACAAATCTTTTAATTTGTCACTTTCCCCTCTCATTTTTTATGCATTTAACAACGATAAAACAGGTTCTGTTGTTTGTCGTGCTTTGATGTGGGGGGGCTAAAAAAGGAAACAAAAAACTGTTTCACAAATTATTAGTTTATTTATTTGATCCTTATTATTCAATCCATTTCTGGAAGACCTTTTTTTCCTTTTCTAGGAGCGTAGGATGAATGCATTATTTTCCAACCATCATTTGTATTGGTCCACGTTGAAGATGCTCTTGTTGCGTAAACAGTAGTTTCATTCGTTGCTGTAATTGTATATTTACCATCTGCAACAAATGTGATTACTGCAGTCTTCATGTCTGGAGAAAAGTACGTTTCCATATCAGAAAGTTCAAAGAATTCCCATGTTAAA
>JAQWOW010000285.1 GCA_029245665.1 Polaribacter sp.
GATTCTTTCCCTCCTTTTAATAGTATTTTATTTCCGGATTTAAAGGCAATCCCTGCAGCTTCAACCGTTACATCTGGTCTAGATTCATAAATAATCAACACAGTACCAAAAGAGGCTGTTTTATTATAAACTTGCATTCCGTTATCATGTTTAAAGCTAAAACGTTCTAAACCAACAGGATCTTCCTGAGAAGCTAAATGTTTCGCAGCAGTAATCATTTCATTGACTTTTGTATCATCAACTTTTAACCGATCAAACATAGAAATGTCATTTCCGTTATAGGCCTCTAAATCTTCTTTGTTTTTATTTATAATCGCTTCTCTTTCTTTATCAAGAAGTTCCGCCATTGTTAGCAAAACATTATTTCTAGTTTCTATGGATAATAAAGTATTCATTTATAGTAGTCTTTTTTTTTATGAATCTAAAGCATGCACCAAAGCTTTAAAAAACTGATTGATATGCTCTTTTTTTACGTTTAATGGGGGTAAAATTCTTAACAATCGTTTATTTGCAGCTCCACCCGTAAAAATATGATGATCGTAAATTAATTTCTTTCTTAAATCTCCCACTTCATAATCAAATTCTAGACCTAGCATTAACCCTCTTCCTTTGATCTTTTTTATTTGCGGAATTGTACTCGCTATTTTAATAAAATATTCAGACATTGCGTTCACATTGTCCATTAAGTTGTCTTCTTCAATTACGTTTAAAACAGATAATCCTGCAACACAAGCTAAATGATTACCACCAAAAGTAGTCCCCAACATTCCAAATTTTGCTTCAATAGTTGGGTGAATAAAAATGCCTCCAATAGGAAAACCATTTCCCATTCCTTTCGCTATTGAAATAATGTCTGGAGTAACATTATAATGCTGAAATGCAAAAAATTTTCCAGAACGTCCATAACCAGACTGTACTTCATCCGCAATAAAAAAGGTATTGTTCGCTTTGCAAAGTACATCAACCTGTTCAAAAAACTGGGCATTGGCTTGATCTAAACCTCCAACACCTTGAATAAATTCGACTATAACTGCACAAACATCTCCTTTTTCAAGCTCATTTTTTACCCCTTCAATATCATTTAATTCTAAAATTGTAACTTTTTGTTGTGCGTTAATTGGGGCAATAATGGTAGCATTGTCTGTTGCTGCTACTGCAGCAGAAGTTCGTCCATGAAACCCATTTTTAAAAGCAATAATTCGTGATTTACCTGTTTTAAAAGAAGCCAGTTTTAAAGCGTTTTCATTCGCTTCTGCACCTGAATTACATAAAAACAACTGGTACCCTGAACATCCAGAAAGCACTTCTATTTTAGCAGCTAATTTTTTCTGTATTGGATTTTGAATTGCATTTGAATAAAAACCTAATTTAGCAACTTGTTTTGTAATTGCTTCCACATATTTAGGATGTCCATGCCCAATAGAAATGACGGCATGTCCTCCATATAAATCTAAATATTCTGTATTATTTTCGTCATAAACATAAACACCTTTTGCAGAAACAGGGGTAACATCATATAGAGGGTATACGTTAAACAATGGCATATTTTTAGTTTTTTATTTGGTTAATTTTATCAAATGATTTATTGATCCCTTTGATTAAAGAAGAGCTTAAGCCTTGGTGTTCCATTTCGTTCAAACCCTCTATGGTACAACCTCCAGGAGTAGTAACTCTGTCTATTTCTGCTTCTGGATGATTGCCAGATTCGTTCAACAAGCTCGCAGCTCCAAAACAAGTTTGCATGGCTAATTTATGTGCCTCATCTGCTTCAAAACCCAATTGAATTGCACCTTGAGTTGTGGCTCTTATTAATCGCATCCAAAAAGCAATTCCACTTGCACAAATTACAGTAGCAGCTTGTAACTGTTCTTCAGGAATTTCCATTGAAACTCCTAAACTGTTAAAAATAGTTTTGGCCAATTCTACTTTTTCTTTTCCTTTTGTATTTGAAGAAAGACAAGTCATAGACTGCCCAACAGAAGCTGCCGTATTTGGCATTGACCGGATAATACAAGTGTTAGCGCCAACAATAGTTTCAATTTTTGCAATAGAAAAGCCTGTAATTACCGAAATTAAAACATGATTATCAGTTAAAAGAGGTTGTATACTTTCTAAAATACGATTAAAATGTCTTGGTTGCACTGCAAAAATTAGAATGTCAGCATTTTTTACAGCTTCCGTATTGTCAGATGTTAAAATGACTTCCTTATACTCATTGAACTTGCTTAAAGAATTGGTATTCCTCTTGGTTAAATACAAAGCACTTACAACATCATTAATCAATAAACCTTTTGCTATTGACTGTCCTAAACTTCCTGCTCCAATAATTGCTACTTTCATAATTTATTATTTTTGTGCGTTACTTTATTCTGAAGGCATTCAGAAGCAAGTCGCGCTATCTACTATATCTTTTTTGTCTGAATTATCAATTGTATATTATTTCTTTTTTTAATAATTAATTTTTAAATACTTCAGAGATTCCAAATCAAATTCAGCCTAAAAAAGGATGTCGTTTCTATCCCTAACGCAGCTTTTTTGTTTTAAAAATAATTTGCTTTTAAATTCAAGCCAAGTGTTTCTTTAAATCCGAACATTAAATTCATATTCTGAACAGCTTGACCAGATGCTCCTTTTAAAAGGTTGTCTATTGTACTTGTAATTAATAGTTTATTTCCATGCTTTGCCAAATGAAGAATACACTTATTTGTATTCACTACTTGTTTCATATGAATATCATTATCAGAAACAAATGTAAATGCTGCATCACTGTAATATTCTTCGTATATTTTTTTTGCTTCTTCAATGTTACCCTCAAATTTTGTGTATGTTGTTGCAAAAATTCCTCTCGAAAAATTTCCTCTATTTGGCATAAAGTTTACTTCAGAATCAAAATTTGTGTGCAACTGATTTATAGTTTGATATATTTCGCCTAAATGTTGATGATTAAAAGCTTTGTAATGAGAAAAATTATTGTCTCTCCAA
>JAQWOW010000148.1 GCA_029245665.1 Polaribacter sp.
CCTTCTCCACTTGATAAAGATGCAATTGTTGGTACAGAACCAGATACTGATAAAGAAATTTCTCGTAAACCTGATGTTTCTGAACCTTTTTCGGCCTTAGCATTTAAAATTGCTACAGATCCTTTTGTAGGACGTTTGGCCTTTTTTAGAGCTTACTCTGGACGCTTAGATGCAGGTTCTTATGTTTTGAATAATCGTTCAGGTAAAAAAGAACGTATCTCACGTATTTATCAAATGCATGCTAATAAGCAAAATGCAATTGATTATATCGAAGCAGGAGATATTGGTGCTGCAGTTGGGTTTAAGTCAATTAAGACGGGAGACACTTTGTCTGCAGAAAAACATCCAATTATTTTAGAATCTATGGATTTTCCAGATCCAGTAATTGGTATTGCTGTTGAGCCTAAAACAAAAGCAGATGTAGATAAATTAGGGATTGGCTTAGCGAAGTTAGCAGAGGAAGATCCTACCTTTACAGTACGTTCAGACGAAGCTTCAGGACAGACTATTATTTCTGGAATGGGTGAGTTGCACTTGGATGTAATTGTAGATCGTTTAAAACGTGAATTTAAAGTTGAAGTAAATCAAGGGCAACCTCAAGTAGAATATAAAGAAGCAATTACAGCTGAAGCAGATCATAGAGAAGTTTATAAGAAACAATCTGGTGGTCGTGGTAAGTTTGCAGACATTGTGTTTACTATTGGTCCTGCTGATGAAGGAGTTCAAGGGTTGCAGTTTAATTCTGTAATTAAAGGAGGGAATGTTCCTAGAGAATTTGTTCCTTCTGTAGAGAAGGGTTTCAAAGAAGCGATGAAAAATGGACCTTTAGCAGGTTATGAAATGGATTCAATGAAAGTGACTTTAAAAGATGGTTCTTTCCACGCGGTGGATTCAGATGCATTGTCTTTTGAATTGGCAGCAAAAATGGGATATAAGGCTTCTGCAAAATCTGCAAAAGCAAAAATTATGGAACCATTGATGAAGTTGGAAGTGTTAACTCCTGAAGAAAATATGGGAGATATCGTAGGAGATTTAAACAGAAGAAGAGGTCAGGTAAATGACATGAGTGATCGTGCAGGATCTAAAGTTGTAAAAGCATTGGTTCCTTTATCGGAAATGTTCGGTTATGTAACTGCTTTAAGAACGATGTCCTCAGGTAGAGCAACTTCTACTATGGAATTTTCTCACTATGCTGAAACTCCTTCTAATGTATCAGAAGAAGTAATAGCAAAATCTAAAGGTTAATCTACTAAACAATATAAGATGAGTCAAAAAATTAGAATAAAATTAAAGTCTTACGATTACAATTTAGTAGATAAATCTGCTGAAAAAATTGTGAAGACAGTGAAAAGTACTGGAGCCATAGTTAATGGACCAATACCATTACCAACACATAAAAAGATTTTTACAGTATTGCGTTCACCGCACGTAAATAAAAAATCTAGAGAGCAATTTCAATTAGCAGCCTACAAAAGGTTGTTAGACATTTATAGTTCTTCATCAAAAACGATTGATGCTTTGATGAAATTAGAGTTGCCAAGTGGTGTTGAAGTTGAGATTAAAGTATAAGTAATTATTAACTTTCGGTTTAATTTTGTTAAGCCGAAAGTTTTTTATATTTTTGTAGCCCGAATGAGAATCGGGTACTACTATTTTTGAAGTAAAATTTAATAATAGTGACATGTCTAGAGCGTTTCGCGAAGGAAAAACGGAAAAAACAAAATCAGCGTTGAATTTGTTTTGCGCTTTTTTTTATGAAGAAACTCAATGGACTAAAACGTAACAATAGTTTCAAACAAATAATTATTAATAGACGCGCTGGATAAATATCTATCGTCTAAAATTTTAACTAAATGTCTGGGTTAATAGGTAGAAAAATTGGAATGACCAGTTTGTTTGATGAAAACGGGAAGAATATTCCTTGTACAGTAATCGAAGCAGGTCCTTGCGTTGTTACCCAAGTCAGAACCGAAGAGGTTGACGGCTACAATGCGTTGCAGCTTGGTTTCGATGACAAAAAGGCGAAGAGTTCTAACAAAGCGTTAGACGGTCACTTTAAAAAAGCTGGCACCACCGCTAAAAGAAAAGTCGTTGAATTTCAAGGGTTTGAAGAGGAGTATAAATTAGGAGATGCCATCACAGTAAGTCACTTTGAAGAAGGTGAATTTGTTGATGTATCTGGTGTATCAAAAGGTAAAGGTTTTCAGGGTGTTGTAAAACGTCATGGATTTGCGGGTGTAGGTCAAGCTACTCACGGACAACACAACCGTTTAAGAGCTCCGGGTTCTATTGGTGCTGCATCTTATCCTGCAAGAGTATTCAAAGGAATGCGAATGGCAGGAAGAATGGGAGGAGATAAAGTGAAAGTTCAAAACTTAAAAGTATTAAAAGTGGTTTCTGAAAAGAATTTACTTGTTGTGAAGGGAGCTATTCCTGGACACAAAAATGCTTTTGTAACTATTCAGAAATAATGAAAGTAGCAGTTTTAGATATTACAGGAAAAGATACAGGTAGGAAAGTTGAACTTTCTAACGAAGTATTTGGTATTGAGCCTAATGATCATGCTATTTATTTAGACGTTAAGCAATACTTGGCAAATCAACGTCAAGGAACGCATAAATCTAAAGAAAGAGCAGAAATTACGGGTTCTACAAGAAAGATAAAAAAACAAAAAGGGACTGGTACTGCTAGAGCAGGTTCTATCAAGTCTGGTGTTTTTAGAGGTGGAGGACGCATGTTCGGACCAAGACCTAGAGATTATTCTTTTAAATTGAATAAAAACTTGAAGCGTTTAGCACGTAAGTCAGCTTTAAGTATTCAAGCAAACGACAAAAATTTAGTAGTAATAGAAGATTTTAATTTTGAGAATCCAAAGACGAAAAACTTTGTAGATGTATTAAAAGCTTTAGAATTAGATACTAAAAAATCATTGTTTGTTTTAGGTAATGAAAATGCAAATGTGTATTTATCATCACGTAATTTAAAGAATTCTAAAGTTGTTAAGGCTTCAGAAATTAATACTTACAGTGTTTTAAATGCTAATAAAGTTATTGTTACAGAGGGGTCTTTAGAAGGAATTAATACAAATTTAAGCAAATAGGCATTCAAAATGAGTATTTTAATAAAACCTATTATTACGGAAAAAGCGACTAACGATAGTGAATTGTATAATCGTTACGCATTTGTTGTAGATAATAAAGCTAATAAATTAGAAATAAAAAATGCTGTTGAAAAAGCATATGGAGTTTCTATATCAAGTGTTAAAACTTTAAACTATCCAATTCAAAGAAATACAAAGTTTACTAAAAAAGGTTTGGTTACAGGTATTAAGAGTGGATACAAAAAAGCCATCGTGCAATTAGCAGATGGAGAAAGCATTGATTTTTATAACAATCTTTAAGAAAAGACAGAATGTCAGTTAGAAAATTAAAACCAATAACACCAGGTCAGCGTTTTAGAGTTGTAAATGGGTTCGACACCATCACAACTGATAAGCCGGAGAAGAGTTTACTTGCTCCGAAAAAACGATCTGGAGGTCGAAACAGTCAGGGTAGAATGACCACTCGTAATATAGGAGGTGGACATAAACAACGATACCGTATTATCGATTTTAAAAGAGATAAAAGTGGTATTCCCGCAACAGTTAAAACTATAGAGTACGATCCAAATCGTACTGCATTTATTGCTTTACTTAGTTATGCTGATGGTGAAAAACGTTATGTAATTGCACAAAACGGTTTAACAGTAGGTCAAACAATTGTATCAGGAAGTGATATTGCTCCAGAAATTGGAAACGCAATGCCACTAAGTGAAATTCCTTTAGGAACTACAATTTCATGTATCGAATTGCGTCCAGGACAAGGAGCTGTTATGGCTCGTTCTGCTGGTTCTTTTGCACAGTTAATGGCAAGAGATGGTAAGTATGCAACTGTAAAGTTACCTTCTGGTGAAACAAGATTAATCTTGTTAACTTGTTTTGCAACCATAGGTGTTGTTTCTAACTCAGACCATCAATTACTAGTATCTGGTAAAGCAGGTAGAAGAAGATGGTTGGGTAGAAGACCTAGAGTAAATGCTGTAAGAATGAATCCTGTCGATCACCCAATGGGTGGTGGTGAAGGACGTGCTTCTGGAGGTCATCCAAGATCAAGAAATGGTATTCCTGCAAAAGGATTCAAGACTAGATCTAAGACCAAGGCGAGTAATAAGTACATCATAGAACGTAGAAAGAAATAATTAAGTTATGTCAAGATCATTAAAAAAAGGACCTTACGTTCACTATAAGTTAGAGAAAAAAGTGTTAGCTAATGTTGAGGCTGGTAACAAAACGGTAATCAAAACTTGGTCTAGAGCAAGTATGATTACTCCAGATTTTGTAGGACAAACTATCGCTGTTCATAACGGACGACAGTTTGTACCAGTATATGTTACAGAAAACATGGTAGGGCACAAATTAGGTGAATTTTCACCAACACGTTCTTTTAGAGGACACGCTGGTGCAAAAAATAAAGGAAAAAAATAGGTAGGCAATGGGAGTTCGTAAAAAAAATATGGCAGATCAGTTAAAAGCAGAAAGAAAGCAACGTGCTTTCGCGAAGCTTACTAACTGTCCTACATCACCAAGAAAAATGCGTTTAGTAGCAGACCAAGTAAGAGGAGTAGAAGTTGAAAAAGCTCTACAAATCTTAAAGTTCAGTCCGAAAGAAGCATCTATAAATTTAGA
>JAQWOW010000298.1 GCA_029245665.1 Polaribacter sp.
GAAAAAGTAATTACAATTACTGATAAATTAGAAATTCCGTATATTTTTAAAGGGAGTTTTAAAAAAGCAAATAGAAGTAGAATTGACAGTTTTACTGGAATTGGAGACGAAAAGGCCTTAAAAATTTTACGTAAAGTTTCAGAAACTTTTAATGTACCTACTGTAACTGATATTCACGAGGTTTCTGATGCCTCAAAAGCAGCTGAATATGTAGATGTTTTACAGATTCCTGCTTTTTTAGTCCGACAAACAGATCTAGTGGTTGCAGCGGCAAAAACAGGAAAGATTGTCAATCTAAAGAAAGGACAATTTATGAGCCCTGGTGCTATGAAACACGCAGTACAAAAAGTAAAAGATGCGGGATCTAACAAAGCGTGGATAACAGATAGAGGAACCATGTTTGGATATCAAGACATGGTTGTTGATTTTAGAGGAATTCCAGAAATGCGAGAATTTGCGCCAACAATTCTAGATGTCACTCATTCTTTACAACAACCAAATCAAACTGCAGGTGTAACTGGAGGAAGACCTGATATGATTGAAACGATAGCTAGAGCTGGAATTGTAAACAACGTAGATGGTTTATTTATAGAAACTCATTTCGACCCTGCAAATGCGAAAAGCGATGGTGCCAATATGTTGCACTTAGACAACTTAGAAGGTTTGTTAACCAATTTAGTAGCCATTAGAAAGACCATCATAAATTTATAAGACACCCTCAAAAAAAAATATTTCAATTATAAATAGTCGGTTTAATGAAAAACTAAAAAATAGATTAAAATCGAATTGATGTATCCCTTCATTTTAGTCAAACAGATTTCTCTAGTTTTCATTTTTGTATATTAGCAAGTATATACCAGAAATATGCACAATACTTTTGAAATTAATTTCTCTTTAAAGGGATTTACAAGTATTCTAATTGGAGCTTATTTTTTTATTGCAGGTTATTTAATAAAAACTATTTTAGAGAATTTTTTAATTGACAACAATGCAATGGGAATGTTTTCTCCCGAAATTATAGAAGTAGTTGTCATTGCGATTGTCTTTTTACATTTTCTATTTTCTTCATTGGCTTTATTTTTTAGTGGAAAAAGAAATGCTAAAAAATTTCAATACCAACTTTGGAATAGAGAAACTAGCATTGCTCTCAGAAAATATACTCTTCAAATTTTAATTTTTTTTGTAGGACTAATCATTTTAATGAACGCTGGTTTTATAGAATACATAACACCTTTATTTCTATCTCTTTACGGAATTTTATTATTTCTATTTAAAAACAAACAACGGAAAAATTTACTGATTTTATCGAGTTTAAGTATCCTTTTAGCGGTGGTATGTTTTTTGATTCCTTCATATTGGTATTCTTCAATTTCAATTTTAGGTATTGCACATATTACATATGGTGTTGTTGTTTCGTAACAAATTAAAATTTTCTCCTTATTTCTCTTACAATATCTTCAAGGCCATTTAATTGAAGTTCATACACCAACTCCATCTGTTTGCCTAATTTTCCAATAGGAAAACCTTTGGTTTTATACCAAACAATATAGTGTTCCGGCAAATCTATCAAAAAACTACCCTTGTATTTTCCAAAAGGCATTTTCATTTTTGCTAGATCGATCAAAAATTGTTGGTCTGCAGTCATTTATTGGTTGCCATCAACATAAGCTTGTAAATAGGAAAAACGGTCCGTCAATTTTCCGTTCTCTGTCATTTTTGCACGTTCTAAAATACCCTCTTTATCATTATTAAAAAAAGCAGGAATCACATGCTCTAAAAACAGCTCCCCAAAACCTTCACTGGCATCTTTTGGCAATTCACAGGGTAAATTGTCTACGGCCATTACAACAATGGCGTCTTTGTCTTTATAATTTACTTCCGATTCAGTGATAGGGTTGTAACCATAAATAGGATCTGCAATT
>JAQWOW010000013.1 GCA_029245665.1 Polaribacter sp.
GCAACAGCTTTTGGGATCTCTGCCCCTGGTTTGTGATGATCACAAATAATAAAATCGATGTTTTTTTGGGTTGCATATGCTACTTTATCGATTGCTTTTATACCACAATCTAGGGCTATAATAAGAGAAAAATCATTGTCATTCGCAAAATCAATTCCCAGATAAGAAATACCGTAACCCTCTGCATATCTATCTGGAATATAGGTTGCAATATTTGGATAAATTGTTCTTAAATAAGAGGAAACTAAAGAAACAGCTGTCGTGCCATCCACATCATAATCTCCATAAATTAAAATATTTTCATTGTTAGCAATTGCAGTTTCAATTCTTGCCACTGCAACATCCATATCTTTCATTAAAAAAGGGTCATGAATTTCGTCTAAACTCGGACGGAAATATTTTTTTGCGTCCTCAAATGTTTCAATATTTCTTTGACATAAAATTGTTGCAATTTTAGAACTTACCTGTAATTCTTTTGCTAATTTTTCTACTTTGTCTTTTTTTGGCTGAGGTTTTAAGCTCCATCTCATAGCTTTTATTTTTTGATGTTAAGATACAATAATCTCGAGTAAATAAAGACTATCAAAAGGTAAAGACTAAAAATTTTTAACTCTAAAGGTACATACCAGAGACAAAATAAAATCAAGATTCCAACTATATAGGGTACTATAAGAGGGGTCTTATTCATCAATATGTTGGAGTTCATGTAGGAAAATTTCTATCTCCACCTCAGCAAATTGTCGAAACATCTCCATAACGCCACAGTATTTTGTGACTGATAAATTTACTGCTTTTTGAATTTTCTTAGGGTGTAAATCATGGTCTGTAAAATGATAATCAACTTTAACTTTCTGATAAAATCTAGGATGATCTTCTGTTAATTCTGCAGTCACATCTATCTTAAAATCGGCAACTTCAGCATGCATTTTTTTTAACAAAGCAACAACATCCAAACCAGAACAACCTGCTAAAGAAGATAACATTAATGCTTTGGGAGCAAAACCAACTGTGTCTCCATTATCATCAGAATTATTGAACATGGTGAATGTATGTTCGCTAGGATTGTCAGTTTCAAATTCATTATTTTTTTTCCAAGTAGTTGTTACAACGTTTGTAGTCATATTTAATGTATTTTTAATTGTGTATTTAAAATTGAAAATAGTAATTTGTAAGCTCGTACAAAAATAAAAAAACAGATAGGAATTCATCCTTAAAACAAGAAAATCTCAAAAAAGACAGTTCTTTCTGTTTATTCTTACTAAAAAAAATATGGCACTCGTAACACCTTTATCAGCAGAACACGATTTAGAAACAAAAAAATTAGCTGAATTTTTTAATGAAACACTTGGGTTCTGCCCTAATTCTGTTTTAACCATGCAGCGAAGACCAGCAATATCTCAGGCTTTTATCAATTTAAATAAAGCGGTGATGGAAAATAACGGTCGAGTAACCTCTGCTTTAAAAAGAATGATTGCTTGGGTTTCTAGCAACGCTACTGGGTGTCGTTATTGCCAGGCACACGCAATCAGAGCTGCAGAACGATATGGAGCAGAACAAGAGCAATTAGATCATATTTGGGACTATAAAACACATGCTGCCTTTTCTGACGCAGAAAGAGCTGCATTGGATTTTTCTTTAGCGGCTTCAATAATACCAAATGCAGTTGATCAAAACATCAAAAAAGAACTTTATAAATATTGGGATGAAGGCGAAATCGTAGAAATGTTAGGGGTAATTTCACTTTTTGGTTATTTAAATCGTTGGAATGACTCTATGGGAACTACACTAGAAGAAGATGCGATAGAAAGTGGAAAAAAGTATTTGGGAACACATGGTTTTGAAATCGGAAAACACCAAAAATAATTTAGTTGTATCCATTCTGATTTATATTACTTCATACACAAATAAATCCTAGTTAATTGAATGATCTTTTGAAAATAGTAGGGCTCCATCAAAATTACTTCCATTGGTTAAAATGAAACACAACAGCTAACATAATTAAAATAAAATTGGATTGTAAACTGAAAAATCGATCTTCTAGTTCAAACCCATTTTAAAATATATCATAGAAAATATTAATTTACAGAGTATCAAGGATATGAAAAAGGGATGCTTTTTTTTTAGAATTGAAATGCACTATTAATAATTCTAATTGATATATTTTAAATATTATTAAAATTATAAGTATTCATTTTTTTAAATCAATAATTATTTGATAAATACGAGATTATTTAAATTTTGAACCTATAAAATTAAGTATAAATACTTAATTTTGTTTAAAAATACGTAGTTATGCAAACAATTATTGTTGTTGGAAATGGGATGGTTGGTTACAAGTTTTGCGAGAAATTTGCAGCGAAGTCTAAAAGTAAGGATTTTAAAATCATCGTTTTTGGAGAGGAGCCCAGACCTGCCTATGATAGAGTCCATTTAAGTGAGTTTTTTGAAAATCAAGATGCCAAAGCATTAGAAATGGCCCCTGTAGAATGGTATTTACAAAACGGAATTGATCTAATTGTTGATGAAAAAGTTTCTGAAATTCACAGAGCATCTAAAACAATAACGACTGCAAAAAATAGAACTTTAAGTTACGATTATTTGGTCTTAGCTACAGGTTCTTCTGCTTTTGT
>JAQWOW010000022.1 GCA_029245665.1 Polaribacter sp.
GTATTATTACACAAATTACAAACACCATCAAATATGATAATTTTTTTATTTATTGGTAAATCAATCATTTATTTATAAAATAAATTTAATACTACAAAGATACTTTATATTTTACTATATTTCCTGTAACATATATATACATTAAACGTCTTATATTTTTAACAAGGAAATAATGGGTTTCTCTTATAAAAACAAAAACCTATAACTTTAGGTATTTTCGTATTAATTTTTTAACCAATGATTAAAATAGAAAAACTTCATAAATCTTACCCTATTGGTAAAGATTCGCTTCATGTTCTAAAAGGTATTGATTTGCATATTAAGGAAGGTGAGTTTGTCTCTATTATGGGATCTTCTGGTTCTGGAAAATCTACTTTATTGAACATCGTTGGGTTATTAGACATTCATGATAAAGGTGATTATTATTTGAATGATCAACTTATAAAAAATATGAATGAAAAAAAAGCAGCTATTCTTAGAAATAAATTTCTAGGTTTTGTTTTTCAATCTTTTAATCTAATTTCATATAAGACTGCTTTAGAAAATGTTGCATTGCCTCTATACTACAAAGGTATGAAAAGGAAAGAACGTTTAAAAGTAGCCCTAGAATACTTAGAAAAGGTAGGTTTAAAAAATTGGGCAAACCATCTACCTAACGAACTTTCTGGAGGACAAAAACAACGAGTAGCCATTGCTAGAGCCCTGGTAACCAAACCCAAAGTAGTTTTAGCAGACGAGCCAACAGGAGCCTTAGATTCTACTACTTCAGATTCAGTTATGGACTTATTAAAGGAGATTAATAATGAAGGGATGACTGTTTTTGTAATTACCCATGAAGAGGAAATAGCTGAACAAACCAAAAGAATTGTTCGTTTAAAAGACGGTATTATTATCAGCGATAAATTAACTGAACTCATAAAAGTAGTTTAGTATGTTTGATTTAGATCGTTGGAGAGAAATATTTCAAAGTATAAATAAAAACAGATTACGGACTGTAATGTCTGGTTTTACGATTGCTTTTGCAATATTGTTATTCACATTACTTTTTGGTGTTGCCAATGGGCTGGGAAATTTTTTCAAAAGCGCTTTTGCAAATCAGACACAAAATAAGATGTTTATTCGTGTTTGGAAAACTACGAAACCATACAAAGGGTTGCAAACAGGTAGAAGAATACAATTAAAAAACAACGACTATAACTACATTGTAGAAGAATATGAAGATGATATTCAATATAAATCTGGAAGAATTAATAATAACCTTTTAATAAAATACAAAAATAAAGCAAGTAATTATTATGTAAGAGCTGTTCACTCGGATTATCAGTTTCTAGAAAAATCAAGGATTAATGAGGGCCGGTATCTGAATGAAAGAGATCTAAAACAACAATCGAAAGTAATTGTTATTGGTAGACTACTAAAAAAAGATTTATTTGGAGAAAAACCAGCTTTAGGAAAACGAGTAAATGTAAATGGAAGCTCTTTTTTAATTATTGGGATTTTTTCAAATGAAGGAGGTGATAACGAAGAGAGAATAGCATATATTCCATTGTCTACCTCTCAAATGATTTTTGGTAATAATGATAATATAAATGAAATGTACTTGGGTTACAATCCAAATTTAAGTACAGATGCCGCCATCGCATTTGGTAAAAGAGTAGAACGTGATATGCGAAAAAAACTTAATATTCATCCAGAGGATCAAAGTGCGCTCTCTGTAAGAAATATGGCAGAGGCTAATAAAATTGTTGTTATGATCACATTTGCCCTATATCTAATCATCGCTTTTATTGGCTCAGGAACCTTAATAGCAGGTATTATAGGTATTAGTAATATTATGATTTTTGTAATAAAAGAACGGACCAAAGAATTTGGAATCAGAAAAGCATTGGGGGCAAAACCATCTTCGATCGTTGGTATGGTTGTTCAAGAATCTGTACTAATTACAACTTTATCAGGTTACCTAGGATTGTCTATCGGAACATATACACTGAGTTTAATAGGCAATAATTTAGAAGAAAAATATTTTATTAAAGACCCAAGTGTAAGTCCAGGAATTGTAATTGGAGCAACAATTATTTTAATCCTTTCCGGGTTAATTGCGGGATATATTCCTGCAAAAAAAGCGGCAAGAATCAAACCTATTGAAGCATTAAGAGCAGATTAACTATGAAATTTTTATTTGATTCAGATACTTGGCAGGAAATCTACGGAAGCATTCGTAAAAACAAAGTGAGAACCGGTATTACTATTATTGGAGTATTATGGGGTATTTTTTTGTTAGTTGTTTTATTAGGTGCTGCAAGAGGATTGGAAAATAATTTTAATAAAGCTTTTGGTAATTTTGCAACTAATAGTGTTTTTGTTTGGACACAATCAACAGACACACCTTTTAAAGGTTTTCAAAGAGGGAGAAGATTTAGATTAAACATGAAAGATATTGAAGTATTAAATTCTGAATATTCTAAAGAAATTAAATTATTGGCTCCAAGAAACCAAACAATGAATTTAATTGTGAATAAATTTAAATCTGGTAATTTTCAAGTAAGTGGAGACTTCCCAATTTTAGATGAGATTCAGAAGAAAAAAATAATTTACGGTCGATTTTTAAACCAAAATGATATATCATCAGTAGCAAAAGTAACTGTTATATCAGAATATATTTACAAACAATTATTTGATAAAAATGAAATACCTATTGGACAATATATAAAAATTAACAATATTAATTTTAAAGTAATTGGCGTCTATGAACCATCAAGTACAGCTAATTTTGACGGAGACTCTGCTTATATTCCTTTTTCGACATTTAAAAAAGTTTACAATACTGCCGATAATATAGATTGGATGATGATTACGGCAAATAATGGAATAGATATTGAACAAATGGAAAAAGACATTCTTTTAACATTAAA
>JAQWOW010000058.1 GCA_029245665.1 Polaribacter sp.
TAAAGTGCCAGATTCAATGAAGTATTTTTGTCAGTCTGAAGCGGTGGCCTATTATTTACAGAAGTATGTGGTTTATAGAAAACGTAAAATTTATGTTGGTGCTAGAACTTTTCCTGATTTGACAAAATTAATTAAGAAGCACAAATCTGAAAATTTTTTATTACCAAGCTCAGACAAATTAAAACCTTTAATACCAAATGAATTAGACAAGTTGGCAATAAAATGGACTCGTCTAGATTTATATAGGACTGTTGTGAGTGATTTGTCTGATTTAGAAAATGTATTTTATGATATTTTAGTGTTTTTTAGTCCTTCAGGAATCGCATCACTGTTAAAGAATTTTCCTAATTTTCAGCAGAAAGAAACAAGAATTGCAGTTTTTGGAAACTCTACAGTCAGAGCAGCAACTGAGGCTGGTTTAAAGTGTGATATTACTGCTCCAACTCCAGAAACACCCTCAATGACCATGGCTTTAGATAAGTATATTAAAGTTGTGAATAAAAAATAATTCTTTTGAACTAGATTTAAAAAGATACAAAGAACCCGGACACAATAATGGTCCAGTTTTTTTATGCAAATAATGTTGCAAACGCTTCTTCAATTTTACCAACCAAAATCAATTTAATTTCATGATTTTTAGATGAAATTTTATTGTATTTAGATGCTACAAAAGTTTTATAGCCTAATTTTTCGGCTTCTAAAATTCGTTGATCGATTTTTGAAACGGGTCTTATTTCTCCGGCGAGACCTACTTCTGCAGCAAAACAGACGTTTGGATTGATGGCTATGTCTTGATTGGATGATAAAATAGCCGCAACAACAGCCAAATCTATTGCAGGATCATCAACATGTATACCGCCAGTTATATTTAAAAAAACATCTTTTGCACCTAATTTAAAGCCGGCCCTTTTTTCAAGAACAGCTAAAATCATATGCAATCGTTTAAGATTGTAACCTGTTGTTGAACGCTGAGGTGTTCCGTATACAGCTGTAGAAACCAAGGATTGAATCTCAATCATTAATGGCCTTATTCCTTCTAGAGTAGAAGCAATTGCAGTTCCACTTAAATCGGCGTCTTTTTTTGAAATTAAAATTTCAGAAGGATTTGATATTTCTCTTAACCCATTAGAAAGCATTTCATAAATACCCAGTTCTGATGTAGCGCCAAATCTATTTTTTTGTGATCGTAAAATTCTGTAGGTATGATTTCTGTCGCCCTCAAATTGTAAAACAACATCGACCATATGTTCTAAGATTTTAGGACCTGCGATGTTTCCCTCTTTGTTGATATGACCAATTAATAAGACGGGAGTTGCCGTTTCTTTTGCAAACTTTATAAGTTCGGCAGCAGTTTCTCTGATTTGAGAAATACTTCCAGGAGAAGCTTCTATTGAGCCTGTGTATAGGGTTTGTATTGAATCAATGACCAAAACTTCCGGTTCAGTTTCTTCAATATTTTTGAAAATTTGTTGTGTGTTGGTTTCTGTAAGAATTAAACAATTTGAATTGATGGCCTTTATTCTTTCTGCGCGCATTTTTATTTGAGACTGACTTTCCTCGCCTGAAACATACAACACTTTTTGTTTGATATTTAAAGCGACTTGCAATAATAAAGTCGATTTACCAATACCAGGCTCTCCCCCTAAAAGTGTAACAGAGCCTTTAACCAACCCCCCTCCTAAAACAGTGTCTAATTCTTTGTTACTAGTCACAACCCTTTCTTCAGGATTCAGCTGAATATCAGCAATTTTTAATGGTTTATTTACAATTTGTTTTGCAGTTCGAGATTGCTTCCAAATTCGTTTTTCTTCCTTTTGAATTACTTCTTCTACAATCGTGTTCCACTCTTTACAAACACCACATTGCCCAACCCATTTTGAATGTTGGGTTCCGCAATTTTGACAGAAGAAAGTTGTTTTGGTTTTTGCCATTGAATTCGTTTGAAAGTATCAAAGTTACAAAGTAATCTTGAGAATCGTCTTTTGAGCTTGAGGAAAACCTAATAATTAGGAGTTCTTATTATAAATAGGTAGAAACAAAAAAGCCAAACCGCCAAAAGTGATGATCATAGCTGTTTGTGCCGTCCACATAATCCAACCGAAAGCGGTTGCAGGTTCTGTAGGAACATCAAACAAAGCAAGGGCTCCAGCTACAGCAATTGGATACAATCCAATTCCGCCATTTGTTGCTGCAATAGAAAATCCACCAGCAATGAAGCCAATTAAAATTCCACCCAAAGGAACATCTAAACCCTCAATTGCAGGAATTGTTGCCCAAAACATAGCGATGTACATCGTCCAAATAAATAAGGTATGAAAGATGAAGGACCGTTTTCTTTTCATTTTAAAAATACTAGCAACTCCCTCTACTAAACCAGCAACAAAGGTTTTGATTTTTAATAAAAACCCAGACGTTGCTTTTTTTACAAAAGAAAAAAGAATGAAAGAGCCAATCATTAAAAAAGCGAAAACAATACTAATTTTTGTTGGATTAAAATTCTTTGTTACGAGTTCGTAAATAAAATCAAATTGAACAAAAAGTGTAATAATAATGATGCATAACATCATAATTAAATCTGCAATTCTTTCTGCTACAATAGTACCAAACCCCTTTTCAAAAGGGATGTCTTCATAATTTGTTAAGACAAAGGCTCTAGAGACTTCGCCTGCTCTTGGCAAAGCTAAATTAACTAAATAGCCTATCAAAACTGCTAAAACACTGTTGGTGAATTTTGGTTTAAAGCCCAAAGGTTCCAGCATAAATTTCCATCTATAAGCTCTAGATAAATGACTTAAAACACCAAAAAATAATCCAAGAAATACCCAGCCATAGTTTGCTTTCTTAAAGTACCCTATTAGTACATCAATCGAAATTTTCGAGAGAGAGTACCAGACTAAAAAAACCCCAAGAATAAGAGGTAAAATTGTTTTTAATATTTTTTTTAATGAAAAACTCACTAAGTAAGTGTATTGTTTTTTTCGTTGGGAAAGACCAAAGAAGGTTTGAAGTTTTTGGCTTCTTCAAAATCCATAAAAGCATATACAATAAGGATTAAAACATCATTTACAGCGACTCTTCTTGCTGCGGCACCATTTAACGTAATTTCACCACTACCGCGTGGACCGGGTATGGCATAAGTTTCTAATCGCTCTCCATTATTGTTGTTCACAACTTGAACACGCTCTCCTTCAATAATATTGGCTGCATCCATTAAATCTTCGTCAATGGTAATGCTTCCTATATAATTTAAATCTGCACCTGTTACTTTAACGCGGTGGATTTTAGATTTTACGACTTGTACTAACATGCTGCAAAAATACTATTTTTTTAATTATAAATTCTTTAATCGAATAGTATCAATCAATCTAATTTCTCCTGCAAATACGGCAATAAAAGCACGATAATTTTTGTTAAATTCCTTATTTTTCACAATCTCTAGTGTTTTTTCATCAGCAATTGTAAAATACTCTAGATTTAAAAAAGTGTTTTTTTTAAATTCTTGTTCAACCCATTCAGTTATTTTTAAAGTATTTTCGGTGTTAAATTTTTTACGAACTTGCTTAAGAGTTTTATAAATAAAAGGCGCTGAAACTCTGTGCTCTTTTGATAACCTAGTGTTTCTAGAGCTCATAGCCAAACCATCTTTTTCTCTAAAAATAGGGCACCCTTTGATTTTTATCTTTAAACGATGGTTTTTAACCATTTTTTTTATGATTAGTAACTGTTGAAAATCTTTTTCACCAAAATAAGCACTGTTGGGACGAATAATTTCGAAGAAAGTTTTTACGATAGTGGCAACACCGTTAAAATGACCTTGCCTAAATTTACCCTCCATTTGATGTTCTATGCCTTCAAAGTCAAATTTTTCTGATGAAACCTTTGTGTTGTACATTTCTTTTACAGATGGATAGAACAATACATCGCAAGAAGAATTTGCTAATAACCTTGTATCACTTTCTATTTTTTTTGGGTACTTTTCTAAATCTTTGTTATTATCAAATTGTGTAGGGTTTATAAAAATACTGACAACAACAATGTCATTTTTTTTCTTTGCTTGTTTTATTAAAGACAAATGTCCTTCATGAAGAGCTCCCATTGTAGGGACAAAACCAATCGTCTTATTTTTTTTCTTTTGAGTAGTTAAATAAGATTTTATTTCTTGTTTGGTGTTAAAAATTTCCATTCTCAAAAATTAAGTCAAGTCTGCAAACTTACCATTTTAACATGATATTAGCATAAAAATTTGTATTTTTGCG
>JAQWOW010000101.1 GCA_029245665.1 Polaribacter sp.
TCAAATTAATGAGTTTTTACCAAGTATTTATGAGAAATTAAAAGATTTAGACAGAGAAAAACTCATTCAAAAATTTGTTTCACTGGAGTTTAACACAATGTTAGCCTACTATGAAAATGCAAAGGATTTAAATGATTTATCGTCAAGAGACAACTCAAGAGCTAGATCGGTAAATGAAAACATGACACGCTTTTTTATCAATATTGGTAGAAAAGACAGTTTAAATCCTGCTAAATTAATTGGACTAATTAATGACCAAAACATTGGTGATAAAATAGAAATTGGTGCCATTGATATTCTCGATACCTTTTCTTTCTTTGAACTAGATAAAAATTTTGAAGTCAAAGCTTTAGAAACTTTTTCTAAAAACCAACCAGATTTTGATGGACGCTCAGTAAATATAGAAGTCACCAAAAAAGAACGCTCGGGTGGCAGAAGAAGAGGCGGCTCTAAAAAACCTTTTGGTAAAAAAGACGGTGGATTCGGTAGACGAAGAAGTTCGGAAAGCTCTTCATCTAGAGGTAGAGGAAGGTCTAACAGACCAGACAGATCTGAAAGAAAATCGGGAGGTGACAGAAGGTCTTCTGGTGGATTTGGAAGAAAACGTAGAGAAAGTTAATCCCCAAATAAAATAATAAATAAAGCCTATCATTATAATGATAGGCTTTATTTATTAAGAAAATTTGAAGTCTCTAAAAAAATAATTTAATCAACTTTTAGCTGAAAGCAAAATTGTCTCAAATAAAAATCATATTGAATACCTTACTTTTAAAATCAAATCACATATTAAAATACTTATAAAAATTTAGAGTTTTAAAAGGCAGCTTGAAAAAAAATGATATTCTAAAATTAAATCTTAAAAGGGCAATTGTTTAAATTATACTACCGTTTTTAATACTTTTAGTTCCTTCACAAAATTGAGGTAACTTTCTTTTCTTTCCTTCTCAAAACGATTACGGTTCTCAAGAACCTCACTTTTAATCATCAATTGAGATTCGTTAAGCACCGACTCATCAATAGAATGAATAGAAAATAAATAAAATTCAATAATAATAGGTAGAACTGATAGCCCCTTGTTGGTGGCAATATATTGTCTACTTTTTTTTGTTCCTTCAGGATCTAATAATTCAATAAATCCGAAAGAATTCATCGATTTTAACCTATTGGAAAGGATGTTGGTTGCAATGTTTTCTTTTGAGCTTCTAAATTCTTTAAATCTAGTTTTTTTGTGTAAAATAATGTCTCTTAAAATTAAAAGAGACCATTTGTCTCCTAAAAGTTTTGTGGAGAAGGCGATTGCACATGTAGGGTCAAGTGTTTTCATTTTCATAAGGGTTAAATTAAATAGCTAAGGTATTTATTTAAATACGCATACGCAAATTAAAATAAATTAAATTAAAATAATGTTAAATTAAAACTATAAAAATTTATATTATTGTAAATTAATAACTTAAATCACATAAATATGAAATTAAAACTATTAGTATTTTTAGTCCTATCGCTTACTGTTTTAAGCTGTAATAGTAAAGGAGGTTCTTATCTTGGAGAAGGTGAAAAAAATGGAAAGTCATATTCCTTTGGCGATGATTCTTCCACTAAAACTATCTTAAGAATCTCTGAAGCATATTCAAATCAAAACGCAGATCAATTAAGTACCTACTATGATGCTACTTTTCTAGGTGAAAATGGCAAGGCAGATACAGAAAAATGGTTAACGTCAATGAATTCAATAAGTATGAAACCTTATAAAGTTATTCCATTATCTATGAATGGAGAAGATCAACAAGTGTTAGCATGGTCTAAAGAAGAACGTGATTATAAAAATGGTTCTTATGAGAAATTAGATTTAATGGAGTTATTTGTTCTAAATAAGCAAGGGAAAGTAAAAGGATTTAAACAATGGAAATCCATAGATTCTGTAAATTTCGGAAGCTCTTATGGAGGAAAATATTTTGGTAAAAAGCCAGGAGAATATACTGGCCGCCCTTTTGTGTTTTCAAATAGAAATGAAACAGAAATGCTGGAAACAATGGTAGATCACTATAATAAATTAGATATTACTGCAGTGAGAGCATTTTTTGCAGACGAAGTAACCATTAATGATTATCAAGGAAATGTTACAAAGCTGAGTAATAAAGAACTTGCTGGAATGTTTAACAACTTCAAATCTGTTAACTGGACACCTTATTCTATAATCCCCATTAAAATAGCGAATACTGATGCTGCATCTGGAGTAATGATGTTTTCAAATGAACGTAGAGTTTTTAAATCTGGGAAAATTTGGGAAAAAGAACTAATGGAAATGTTTTACTTTGATTTGGATGGAAAAATCTCATCATTAACTCAATTTGCAAGATAAAAAAGTATATCTACTTACTTTTTTAAATCTAAATAAAACCGTAACTAAATTGTTTACGGTTTTTTTTATGCGAGCATTAAAAGCTTTGCAAAGCTTTTATAAAACTTTTCTGCTATATTTTTTTTGTAATCTCAAATACATATTTATCATATTTTAGACATAGTATATAAAATCTTTACATAAAAAAAAAGGTAGCTATTTTGAATTAATGATTTCATATGTGAGGTATCTTAAACGATTATTTTTCACAAAAAAATAGAATGATAGAGCAACTAAATTTAACGAAAGGGTGAATCTTTAAAGTAAAATTATAGAAGTTTATACTTATTTAAAAATACTATAATACAACACAAACGATCCTAAAACAAAAACAAAATGATATAAAAAATGCTTGTAAAAGTTTCATATTTATCCTAAATTGTTAAAAAAATCTTCTGTTATCTGTAACGAGGTTTGTATTTACAAAATGTCCTTTATAAAAGTCAATTCTAGATGCTTTAACAGCAACAGGAAAGAAGCTTTTTCCTTTTGAGACCATTTTAAAGGAATTTTCACTAAGTATTGAGAAATTTAGTTTGCCATCAACTAGATTCGTTAAATCAGAGACAAAGTTTGAGTCGATAGAAAAATCAGTTTCAATTTCAACAACAAGGTTTTTAGCAAATAAAATACCCGAAATTATGAGTATATTGTTTTTGTTGGCATTTTTCAATAATGCCTTGTTTGGATACTTAAAATCTGCATTTGATAAATAGTTTTGAATTTCGCCAATGGGTATCTCTTTCGTAATAGAATGATCGTAGCTAATACTTACTTTTTTACCTGATACTATTTCTAAGGACATTTTAAACTCTCCCAGACCTAGTGAATCTAAAATATCTTCTAACAATGAAATTCCGATATTAAATCCGTATTCGTCTTTTGTGGTAGCATCTATTCGAAGAGCTTGATTTTCTATCTCATACAGAACAACAGAACTTGTAAAGGCATGTTGTAAGTGAGCATAATATAGTTCTACATCATTAAACATAGTTTTCAACCACAATTGTAATAAATTATGGTTTCGAATAGGTCCTTCTATCAAGTCGTATCCTTGTTTCCTGAGAGTTTTTGTAAGATTCATTTCGGGTTTGTTATTTCTATTAATTACT
>JAQWOW010000102.1 GCA_029245665.1 Polaribacter sp.
GATGCCTACTATGAAACAGCATTTAAATTATCAAATGCATTTAGAATGAATTTTAAACAATTTGAAGAATTTGCAAATGAGGAAATTCGAAGAGGAGGTCCACAACGATACGCATTCTAGAATATTATTAGCATAAAAAAACACCTCAATTGAGGTGTTTTTTTATGCTAATAATTAGAGTTATTTATTTTTTTTCACCCGTTGAGACTTTAGGTGCCTCGGGTGTATTAGGAATGGTGTTTGCTTCAATCTGAACTGTTTTGGTAGTTTCTCCCTTTGAAGCGTCAACTTTTACTTCCAAAGAAATCTCTTTTTTAATTTCTTCGGCATGAGGTTTTGTTTCAGAATGGCCTCCTAAAATAGGTGCAATTACCAATCCAATCAAACAAGTAAGTTTGATTAAAATATTCATTGAAGGTCCAGAAGTATCTTTAAACGGGTCACCAACTGTATCACCAGTGACTGCAGCTTTATGCGCTTCAGAACCTTTAAAAGTCATTTCTCCGTTGATTTCAACACCTGCTTCAAAAGATTTTTTAGCATTATCCCAAGCTCCACCTGCATTATTTTGAAAGATCGCCCACAATACACCTGAGACTGTGACACCTGCCATATACCCACCAAGCATTTCAGCAATTGCTAAATTGTTCATTCCAAAGAGCATCGGTACAAAAGCAATAATTAATGGGAATCCAATGGTTAATAAACCTGGTAACATCATTTCCTTCAAAGAGGCCTTCGTAGAAATTGCCACACATTTATCATATTCTGGCTTTCCTGTTCCTTCCATAATACCAGGAATTTCTTTGAACTGTCGGCGTACTTCTTGTACCATTTCCATGGCAGCTTTCCCTACGGCATTCATTGCCAAGGCAGAGAATACTACTGGGACCATACCCCCCACAAATAACATGGCCAAAACTGGGGCCTTAAAAATATTAATTCCGTCAATTCCAGTAAAGGTTACATAGGCAGCAAATAGTGCCAATGAAGTTAAGGCTGCAGATGCAATGGCAAATCCTTTACCAGTTGCTGCAGTTGTATTTCCAACAGAATCTAAAATATCTGTACGCTCTCTAACAATTGGTTCTTGCTCACTCATTTCTGCAATTCCACCTGCATTATCAGAGATCGGTCCAAATGCATCAATTGCCAATTGCATTGCAGTAGTCGCCATCATTGCAGAGGCTGCTAATGCAACACCATAAAATCCTGCAAAAGCATAAGAGGCCCATATAGCACCTGCAAATAAGAGTATGGAAGGAAATGTAGAAATCATTCCGGTAGCCAAACCAGCAATAATATTTGTTCCTGCTCCTGTAGAAGATTGTTGTACGATTTTTAAGATTGGAGATTTTCCCAATCCTGTATAATACTCAGTTACTGAGGAAATGACTGCACCCACAACTAACCCTACTAGGGTTGCATAAAATACACTCATCGAAGATACTTCTTGAAGACCCTCACCAAAGAATTCCATCTTCATACTTGCTGGTAACATCCAAGTTACTAGACCATAACAGGAAATTGCTACCAATGCTATTGAAGTCCAGTTTCCTAGATTCAAAGCACCCATTACTTGAGTTTCTTTTGCATCATTACTTTTAATTTTTACTAAAAGAGTTCCTATGATAGAAATGATAATTCCAGCACCAGCAATAGCCATTGGTAATAAGATTGGTCCAATTCCTCCAAAAGCATCTGTAATACTTCCACCCATGTCTTTAATTACATAGTTTCCTAACACCATTGCAGCCAATACTGTTGCTACGTAAGAACCAAATAAATCGGCTCCCATTCCTGCAACATCTCCAACATTATCTCCAACATTATCAGCAATTGTTGCAGGGTTACGAGGATCATCCTCAGGAATCCCTGCTTCAACTTTACCAACTAAATCAGCTCCTACATCGGCAGCTTTGGTATAGATTCCTCCACCAACTCTAGCAAATAATGCAATAGACTCTGCTCCCAAAGAGAAGCCTGCTAAAGTCTCTAAAACAATGGTCATGTCCATTGTATTGGTCCAGGTACTATCCATAAAGTACCAGAAGAAAAAGATGAAAAAAGCAGTTAGTCCTAACACGGCTAAACCTGCAACCCCAAGACCCATTACGGTTCCTCCACCAAAAGATATTTTTAAAGCATTTGGCAAACTCGTTCTTGCAGCTTGAGTCGTTCTAACATTTGTTTTGGTTGCTATTTTCATTCCAATGTTTCCTGCGAAAGCAGAAAAAATAGCTCCAAAAATAAAAGCAATTACAATTAGGTAGCTTGTCGTTTCTACAAAATTTGCTACTACAGCTAGTAATATACTAACAGCAATAACAAATATGGTTAATAATCTATATTCAGCACTTAAAAAAGCCAATGCACCTTCATAAATGTGATCAGAAATTTCTTTCATTTTTCCATCACCTGCATCTTGCTTCATCACCCAAGATTGTTTAATCCACATATAGATTAAACCTAAAATAGCCATTACAATTGGCATCCAAATCATCATTGATTCCATATAATATTTTATTTTGATTAATTTAAAACGGTGGTAAAAGTAAGCAATTCTAATAAAACTAAAAAACCTCTTAAAATGTAATATTTAAGAGGTTGATAATTTATAGAAAGTATAATTATTAAATGGTAAAATCTCCATTTGTTTTGTGATCACTTTCTTCATATCTAACAACACATGCGTCGTAGATCTCTCTCGCTTCTTTAGCATCTCCCCATCCCCCAACATCAACTTTTTTCTTTTCTAAATCTTTATACACCTTAAAGAAATGTTCAATTTCTTTTAATCTGTGAGGATTTAAATCAGACAAATCATTTTTGTCATTCCAGATTGGGTCAGAAACAGGAACGCAAATTACTTTTTCATCCTGGCCTTTTTCGTCTGCCATATGAAATACACCAATGGGTTTTACTTCTACAACACACATTGGAAAGGTAGGCTCGTGTCCTAAAACTAACACATCTAGTGGGTCTCCATCCAAAGCAAGTGTTTCAGGAACAAACCCATAATCGGCAGGGTACATCATTGAAGAGAATAACATTCTATCGAAACGAATTTTATTCAAATCAAAATCATATTCATACTTATTTCTACTTCCTTTAGGAATCTCTATTAAAACATCAAAGGTTTTTATTTCTTTTGAACTCATAATTTTTTCTATTTAATCGTGTGCAAAAATACTAATTATATTAAGGTCTCTAATTGAAAATACAGAGAACTTACGCAATGCTTTTCGAAAAAGAGGTTGGTCTTTTACAATATAAAAAATCTCTTTTTCATTTGTTGAAAAAGAGATTTTTAAGTCTGTAAAAAAATATGTTTATTGGTACATCACTTCTTTGACAGCGTCAATTACATTTTTATAGTTTGGAATCCATTTTTCAAACAAAACCGGAGAATACGGAGCAGGGGTGTCTGAAGTTGTAATTCTTTTAATGGGTGCATCTAAATAGTCAAATGCTTCTTCTTGAATTCTGTATGTTATTTCTGAAGAGACACTTGCAAATGGCCATGCCTCTTCTAAAATTACCAATCTATTTGTTTTTTTAACAGATTCTATAATTGCTGCATGGTCCATTGGACGAACAGTTCTTAAATCTATAATTTCAATAGAAATATTCTCTTTTGCCAATTCATCTGCAGCTTTGTAAGCTTCTTTAATAATTTTTCCGAAAGAAACTACTGTAACATCTGTTCCCACTCTTTTAATATCTGCAACACCGATAGGAATAACGTACTCTCCTTCCGGGATTTCCATCTTATCTCCATACATTTGTTCAGATTCCATAAAAATTACTGGATCATCATCACGTATAGCCGCTTTTAGTAAACCTTTTGCGTCATATGGGTTAGAGGGAACAATTACTTTTAAACCTGGAGTGTTTGCAAACCAGTTTTCAAATGCTTGAGAGTGAGTTGCTCCTAATTGACCAGCAGAAGCTGTTGGACCTCTAAAAACAATAGGGCAATTAAATTGACCTCCAGACATTTGCCTGATTTTTGCAGCATTGTTTATAATTTGGTCAATTCCAACCAAAGAGAAGTTAAAAGTCATATACTCTACAATCGGTCTGTTTCCATTCATTGCAGAACCAACTGCAACTCCTGCAAAACCAAGTTCAGCAATAGGTGTATCTATAACACGCTTATCGCCAAATTCATCTAACATACCCTTAGATGCTTTATAAGCACCATTATATTCTGCAACTTCTTCGCCCATTAAATAAATGCTTTCATCTCTGCGCATTTCTTCACTCATGGCTTCACAAATTGCTTCTCTGAATTGAACTGTTTTCATCTAATAATTGTAATTAATAAATTTCTGTTGCAAAAGTAAGGAATTAATTGTCATTTTTTTAATCACAATAGTACAAACTGGTAGAATAATTTTAATTAATTTCGCAATCGTTTTCGTGAAGAGTAAATAAATTTTAAAAATACTATGCATGCATAGTATTTTTAAAAAAAAAGACGTAATTTTGTAGTGATTTAAAATAAAATAAAAATAGTATGAAAATATTAGTTTGTATCAGTCATGTTCCTGATACCACCTCTAAGATTAATTTCACAGAAAATAATACACAGTTTGATACAAATGGTGTTCAGTTTGTGATCAATCCTTATGATGAGTTTTGTTTAACAAGGGCAATGTGGTTTAAAGAAAAACAAGGAGCTTCTGTAACGGTAGTAAATGTTGGTGGACCAGAAACTGAGCCTACGTTGCGTAAGACGTTGGCGATTGGTGCAGACGATGCAATTCGAGTAAATGCAATTCCTACAGATGGTCTTCAAGTGGCGAAAGAAATAGCGGAAGTTGTAAAAAAAGGAGGCTATGATATTGTGTTAGCAGGAAAAGAATCTGCAGATTACAACGGTCAAATGGTTCCAGGAATGCTAGCAACCTTAACCGATTTTAATTTTATAAATGCTTGTGTAGGGATGGAGGTAGATGGTACAAATGTATCTGCAACAAGAGAAATTGATGGTGGAAATGAAATTTTATCTTCAAGTTTACCGATAGTTGTTGGTGGACAAAAAGGAATTGTTGAAGAAAAAGATTTACGCATTCCAAATATGCGTGGTATTATGATGGCACGTAAAAAGCCATTAGTAGTAGTAGATGCCAAAAGTATAGAAGCTTCAACAAGTATCGACTCTTTTGAAAAACCTGCTCCTAGAGGATCAGTGAAATTAGTAGATGCAGACAATGTAGATGAGTTAATTAACTTACTACATAACGAAGCAAAAGTTATTTAATTCAAGGCCTCATTCAAATAAATAAAATAATTTTAGACTAAACTTTTAAAAAGTAAGTCATACATAAAAATCCAAATAATATGTCTGTTTTAGTTTTTGCCGATGCATCGGAAGGAAAATTTAAGAAAACTGCTTTTGAAGTAGTTTCATATGGCAAGAAGGTTTCAGAACAATTAGGAACCGATATTGTTGTATTAACAATAAATGCAAGTGATACCTCATTGTTGTATACTTATGGAGCAGAAAAAGTCCTTTCTGTTTCTAATGATTCTTTAAAGACCTTTAATGCCAAACAATATGCCTCAACAATTACAGAAGTAGCGACTGCAGAAAAAGCGACTGTTGTTATTCTAGATTCAAGTATTAATGGGTTGTATGTAGCGCCAATAGTGTCAGTAAATTTAGAGGCTGGGTATGCATCAAATACTGTTGATGTACCCTCAAATACAAATCCGTTTACTATAAAAAGGAAAGCATTTTCTAACAAAGCATTTTCTAATACTGTAATTTCTTCGGATATCAAAGTAATCGGATTAGCGAAAAATTCTTATGGTGTTCATGAAAATGTTGTGCAAGGAATTACTCAAACTTTTGAGCCTGCTATTGTAGACAGCGCAGTTTTGTCAGAAAAAGTAGAAAGAGTTTCTGGGCAAGTAACCATCGCAGACGCAGATATTGTTGTTTCTGCCGGTAGAGGTTTAAAAGGACCAGAAAACTGGGAAATGATTGAAGAATTGGCAACTGTTCTAGGCGCTGCTACAGCATGTTCTAAACCAGTTTCAGATTTAGGTTGGCGACCACATTCAGAACATGTTGGTCAAACAGGAAAGCCAGTCGCATCAAATTTATATATTGCCATAGGAATTTCAGGTGCTATTCAGCATCTGGCAGGGATCAATGCATCTAAAGTAAAAGTGGTCGTTAATTCAGACCCTGAGGCCCCTTTCTTTAGAGCAGCAGATTACGGTATTGTTGGGGATGCTTTTGAAGTCGTTCCAAAATTAATTGAAAAATTAAAAGCGTTTAAACTAGCCTAAATTTATTTGGGCATGTCCAAATTATTAGAAGCTGTGTAAAAAAACCTGTTAGAAATTCAATTCTAATAGGTTTTTTTATGAGCGAATAGCAACTTCTAATAATTTCGTCAGGCTTTTCGCACTCGCTTTTTCTTTTTTATTGATTTTATCAATAAAAGAAAAGAGCTCAAACAATTGCTTCAATCCCTCATGCATGAAGATCTAATATAATTTTGTATATTTTAATGAAATATCAATTTTAAGCTATTATTTTTATTAAATTGTGCCCTCTAAAAGACTATTAAAATATCAGTTTTAAAATTTTATTTTATTTCTTAGCAATAGGTACAAAAAATTTATGAGTTTAATACAATTAAACATAAAAGGTATTTCTTACAGTCAGACTCAAAGTGGAGCTTACGCTTTGGTGTTAACTGAAATGGAGGGAAGCAGAACATTGCCAATTGTTATTGGAGCTTTTGAAGCACAATCCATAGCAATTGCTTTGGAAACTGAAATTAGACCACCAAGACCGCTAACGCATGATTTATTCAAAACTTTTTCAGACCGCTTCTCAATATCGGTAACAGAAGTTGTTATTCATAAATTGGTAGACGGTGTATTCTTTTCTAGTTTAATTTGTCAAAGAGATGGAGTAGAAGAAACAATAGATACGAGAACTTCAGACGCAATAGCAATTGCAGTTCGTTTTCAAGCACCAATTTATACCTATGAAAATATTTTAGAAAAAGCAGGGGTATTTCTTAAAATTGAAGAAGAATTTGGCATCAAAACTCCTTCAGAATCAGAAAAAGATTCAACAGAATTAAAGAAATTAACAACAAAGAAAGAAACTTTTTCAGCCGTTTCTATAGAAGAGCTTCACAAACAATTAACCAAAGCAGTTACAGACGAAAAGTATGAGCTTGCTGCTAAAATTAGAGATGAAATAAGTAAACGCTCTTAATCCTTATACATTATATCTTATGAAAAAAATAGGTAGTGTTATTTTATGTTTATTTACTGTTTCAATTTTTTCTCAAAATACAGAAACAGTTTCACTTGTTACCGAAATTTTACCAAGCCAAGGGTTTTCTCTCAGAAGTTTATGGAGAGGGGTATTAGGAATGGTTGCTTTAATTTTGATTGCCTTTTTCTTTAGTGCTAATAAAAAAGCAATCGATTGGAAAAAGGTTGCGATTGGTCTTTCTATTCAGTTATTAATTGCTGTTGGAGTCCTGAAAATTGAATTCATTCAATCTATTTTTGAATTTATTGGTGAAGTTTTTATAGAAATATTAGCGTATACAAAAGCAGGAAGTGAATTTTTATTTGCAGGAATTGTTGGAGATATGAATAAATTTGGATACATATTCGCTTTTCAGGTGTTACCTACTATTATATTTTTTTCAGCCTTAACTTCTCTATTATTCTATCTTGGTATTATTCAAAAGGTTGTTAAAATTTTAGCGATAGGGTTGTCTAAATTTTTAGGAATTTCCGGTACGGAAAGTCTCTCTGTAGCAGGGAATATATTTTTAGGACAGACAGAAGCTCCGCTTTTGATAAAAGCATATCTAGAAAAAATGAACAAGTCAGAGATGCTGTTGGTTATGGTTGGTGGTATGGCTACAGTTGCTGGTGCCGTATTAGCAGCTTACATCGGATTTTTAGGAGGTGGAGACAAAGCATTAGAATTAGTTTTTGCGAAACATCTTTTAGCGGCTTCTGTAATGGCAGCTCCTGGAGCAATAGTAATTTCAAAGATTTTATATCCACAAACAGAAAAAGTAAATGCAGATGTTCGTGTTTCTCAAGAAACAATAGGTTCGAATATTTTAGATGCGATTGCAAATGGGACTACACAGGGTCTTCGTTTAGCAGTTAATGTAGGAGCAATGTTGTTAGTCTTTGTTGCAATTATAGCGATGTTAAATGGTATTTTAGGATGGGTTGGAGATATTACAACTTTAAATACCATCATTGCAGAAAACTCTGCTTATAAACTATTGTCATTAGAATTTATTTTAGGATCTATTTTTGCACCATTAATGTGGTTAATAGGAGTTCCTACTCAAGATATTTCTATGATGGGCCAATTACTTGGAATAAAATTAGCGGCAAGTGAATTTGTGGGTTATATCCAATTAGCAGAATTAAAAAATGTTGCCAACGTAACTCATCTAACCTTCAATAAATCAATTATTATGGCTACCTATATGCTTTGTGGTTTCGCAAATTTTGCTTCTATAGGAATACAAATAGGAGGAATCGGTTCTTTGGCTCCTGGTCAACGTAAAGTTTTATCAGAATTTGGGATGAAAGCACTAATAGGGGGTACGATTGCTTCTCTAATGTCTGCAACAATAGCAGGTATGATTATTGGATAATTTTATATTTTTTGTTATCAAAAAAAAGTTGATAACTTTATAATATTAATATGGGCTTCAATATTATCAAATTGAAGCTTTTTTTATTTTTGATACTTAAGAAACGAAAGAATTATGAAGCAATACCACGATTTAGTTAACCATATTTTACAAAATGGAAACGAAAAAGGAGACAGAACAGGCACAGGAACAAAAAGTGTCTTTGGGTATCAAATGCGTTTTGATTTAAGTGAAGGTTTTCCCATGGTTACTACAAAGAAATTGCATTTAAAATCTATTGTATACGAACTACTGTGGTTTATAAAAGGAGATACTAATATAAAGTATTTACAGGAAAATGGTGTGAGAATTTGGAATGAATGGGCAGATGAAAATGGAGATCTTGGACCGGTATACGGTCATCAATGGCGAAATTGGAATAGTGACGAAGTAGATCAATTAAAAGAAGTTATACATTCCTTAAAAAACAATCCCAATTCAAGAAGAATGTTGGTTTCTGCATGGAATCCCTCAGTGTTGCCAGACACCTCTGTCTCATTTACTGAAAATGTAGCCAACGGAAAAGCAGCTTTGCCTCCTTGTCATGCCTTTTTTCAATTTTATGTTGCAAATGGTAAATTATCTTGTCAATTATACCAAAGAAGTGCAGATGTTTTTTTAGGTGTCCCTTTTAACATCGCCTCTTATGCTTTATTTACAATGATGATTGCACAAGTGTGTGGTTACGAAGCTGGAGAGTTTATCCATACTTTTGGAGATGCTCATATCTACAATAATCACAAAGAACAACTAGAATTGCAATTGTCTAGAGAAATAAGACCGCTCCCAAAAATGAAGATAAATCCAACTGTAAAAAGTATTTTTGAATTTGATTTTGATGACTTTGAATTGCTAGACTACAATCCACATCCACACATTAAAGGCAAAGTTGCAATATAAATAAACTCAAAAAACACACTTGTTTCTTTTCCATTGATTTTCAGGGTTTTTAGTCGGAACAGCTATATTCATATATTAATTGTTTTAAAACCCTTTAAAAACGTCAAATTTTCAGAGAATTACTTTAATTTTACTAAAATTTTATATTTTATGATTACAATAATAGCTGCTATTGGAAGTAATAATGAGCTTGGTAAAGACAACGACTTAATTTGGCATCT
>JAQWOW010000106.1 GCA_029245665.1 Polaribacter sp.
TTTATGATATGCTTTCGTGGATTTTTGGTGAGGTTCAAGAGAATACGGTTCATCTCAGAGAAAAAGACAAAGCAGCAGGATATTTAGAATTTCAAAATGCAAGAGTTCGATGGTTTTTATCAATAAATCAAAACGATTTACCAGCAGAGATTAAAGAAAAAGGACAAAGAACCTTCAGATCAATCACGATAGACGATCAAGAGCTAGAGTTTAGTGCTGGTTTTACAGATTTACACACCAAGAGTTATGAGCAAATATTGAAAGGAGAAGGTTTTGGACTCAAGGATTCTGAGAAATCCATCAATATAGTTCACGATATTAGGAACTTAACGATCAGTAACAAAGGGTTAAAACATCCTTTTATTAATTAATATATTTGAAATCAAAAAACATGAAAAAAAAAGGAATTATTGTTTCTGGGTATTTCAATCCAATCCACAAAGGACATTTAGAGTATTTTATCAATGCTAAAGATCTAGCAGATGACTTATTTGTAATCGTAAATAATGATTTTCAAAGAGCATTGAAAGGTTCAAAAGAATTTCAGAAAGAAGCAGAACGTCTATTTATTGTCCAGAATATCAAAGCAGTCGACAAAGCTATCATTTCTGTTGATAAAGACAGAACGGTATGCGAAACTATCCGAACTATTTTTGAAACTTTTGGAAAAGAATATCAATTAGCTTTTGCAAACGGTGGAGACCAAAATAATAACTCAATTCCTGAAGCACCTATCTGTAATGAATTAGGGATTGAATTGATTGATGGTCTGGGTGATAAAATACAGTCTTCCTCTTGGTTGCTAAAAAAATAAAAAACGTATGAGAACAGGTATTACTTTTAGTGCATTTGATTTATTTCACGCAGGGCACGTTAAAATGTTAGAAGAAGCAAAGCGTGAATGTGATTATTTAATTTGTGGTTTGCAAACAGACCCTACTTTAGATCGACCAGGAAAAAACAGGCCCGTACAAACTGTTGTTGAGCGATACATTCAATTAAAGGCTTGCAAGTTTGTAGATGAAATTGTGCCCTATGCAACGGAACAAGATTTAGAGGATGTATTAAGATCTTTTAAAATAGATGTTCGTATTATAGGAGACGAATATGCCAGCAAGTCATTTACTGGAAGACAGTATTGTGAAGAAAAAGGGATTGATTTGTACTTCAACAAAAGAGAGCATCGATTTTCTAGTAGTGGATTAAGAAAAGAAGTCCAAGAAAAAGAAAATTTAAAATTCAAAGATAAATAATAAAGATAAATAATTTATGAATATTGCGGTTGTAGGTTCTGGCTATGTTGGCTTAGTTTCAGGAACTTGTTTTGCTGAAATGGGAAACCATGTTACCTGTGTTGATATTGATCCTGTAAAAATTGAAAAATTAAAAAAGGGAATTATCCCAATTTTTGAGCCAGGCTTAGAGGCTTTGGTTTTAAAAAATGTCACCAACAAAAATATAGATTTTACTACAAATTTATCTGAGGCTATCTCAAATGCAAAAATAGTTTTTATTGCAGTTGGTACTCCCATGGGAGATGATGGTTCTGCAGATTTGCAGTATGTTTTAGCCGTTGCAAAGTCCATTGGAGCTTCCATGAACAAAGAAATCGTAGTGGTTGATAAATCTACAGTTCCCATTGGTACAGCAGACAAAGTAAAGGCTGAAATTCAGCAAGAATTAGACAAAAGAAATACTGCTGTGAAGTTTCATGTGGTATCCAATCCAGAGTTTTTAAAAGAAGGAGCTGCGATAGATGATTTTATGAAGCCTGATAGGGTTGTAATTGGGGCAGACACTTCTTATGCATTTGATATCATGAAACAATTATACTCCCCTTTTTTGAGAACGAATGATCGTTTTATAAAGATGGATATCCGTTCTGCTGAAATGACAAAATATGCAGCGAATGCCATGTTGGCGACTAAAATATCTTTCATGAATGAAATTGCTAACATCTGTGAAAAAGTTGGTGCGGATGCCAATCAAGTTAGAATTGGTATTGGCTCAGACAAAAGAATTGGGTATAGCTTCATCTATCCAGGTGCAGGTTACGGAGGTTCTTGTTTTCCAAAAGACGTAAAAGCACTAAAAAAGATAGCAGAAGAGTATGGGTATAAAGCGAATTTAATAACTGCTGTTGAGCATGTAAATGACGCTCAAAAACTAGTAATTGCCAATAAAGTAATCAAAAGATTTGGAGAAGATTTATCTGGTTTTTCTTTTAGTTTATGGGGTTTGGCTTTTAAGCCAGGAACTGACGATATGAGAGAAGCACCCGCAATTTATGTGGTAAAAGAGTTGGTGAAAAGAGGCGCAAAAGTAAAAGCATACGATCCAAAAGCAATCAGTGAGGCCAAAGAATATTATTTAAAAGGGATCGAAAATATTGAGTATTACAATTCAAAGTATGAGGTTTTAAAAGATACAGATGCTTTAATTTTGTTAACAGAATGGAAAGAATTTAGATCACCTGATTTTGAAGAGATAAAATCACAACTAGTTTCTCCAATTATTTTTGATGGAAGAAATCAATACAATGCGTTTGATTTGGAGGGAAAAGGGTTTGAATATTATCAAATAGGAAAGAATTAAATGAAAATATTAGTCACTGGTGCTGCAGGATTTATCGGATTTCATTTATCTAAACGATTATTAGACCAAGGTCATAAAGTAGTCGGTATCGATAACATTAATGATTATTACGATATCAATTTGAAGTATGCTAGACTAAATGAGTTAGGCATTCAAAGAGCAGATGCTGAGGTGTTTTTAAACAATGCAACAGGCTTGCTTTACAATCATAATTTTGAGTTTGTTAGAATGAATTTGGAGGATAGGATAGAATTACCAAAATTATTTAAAGAGAAAGAATTTGATGTAGTCTGTAATTTAGCAGCTCAGGCTGGTGTTCGATATAGTATAGAAAATCCAGAAGCATATATTGATAGTAATATCGTTGGATTTTCAAATATTCTCGAATGTTTCAGACATCACACTATTAAACAGTTGTTGTATGCAAGTAGTTCAAGTGTATATGGAGAAAATAAAAAAGTTCCTTTTTCGACAACCGATACTGTTGATCACCCTATAAGTTTGTATGCTGCTACTAAAAAGAGTAATGAGTTAATGGCGCATACGTATAGTCATTTATATAATATTCCAACTACGGGACTCCGATTTTTTACGGTATATGGTCCTTGGGGTAGACCTGATATGGCAGTGTATCTTTTTGCAGATGCGATTTCTAAAGATCGACCAATCAAGGTTTTTAATAATGGAAATATGAATAGAGATTTTACGTATATTGATGATATTTTAAATGGTGTTGAAATTTTATTAGCAAACCCTCCAGAAAAAAAATCTAAAAAGCCAGCATATAGAATTTCAAATATTGGAAATGGAAGTCCACAATCTTTAGGAGATTTTATCAAAGCCATAGAAACTAGTTTTGGAATAGAAGCAAAAAAAGAATTTTTACCTATGCAAGCTGGTGATGTTCCACAAACATGGGCTGATGTATCAGAAATTGAAGAATTGGGATACAACAGTACTATCGGAATTGATCAAGGTGTGCACTATTTTGTTCTTTGGTATAAAAAATTTTACAACTGTTAATATGGATAAATCATTAAAAATATACATAGCTGGTCACAGAGGTATGGTAGGTTCTGCAGTATGGAGAGTTTTAGAAAAAAAAGGATATACGAATCTAATAGGAAAAACGAGCAAGCAGTTAGATTTACGAAACCAACAAGCTGTTTCAGATTTTTATGAAAAAGAACAGCCAGAAGTTGTGATTGATGCTGCAGCAAAAGTTGGAGGTATTTTGGCAAATAATGACCATCCGTATCAGTTTTTAATGGAAAATATGCAAATTCAAAATAATTTAATTGATGGAGCATTCAAATTAGGAGTTGAGAAGTTTATCTTTTTAGGAAGCTCCTGTATTTATCCAAAGTTAGCTCTACAGCCTCTAAAAGAAGAATATTTACTAACAGATTCT
>JAQWOW010000231.1 GCA_029245665.1 Polaribacter sp.
CTAATGAAATATTATTATTGTCATATTGAAGGCCAGTAGCGAAATTTTGTCTCCATGCAGTTTCTTCAGATAAACCATTAACAGAATAGACGGATTGATTAGATGTCCAATATGTTCTTGTTCCAAATGAGTCCCCAACGGCTTCAATATCTGATTTAAGAGAATACATTTGAGCTAACTCATACCTTGTAGGTACTCTCCAGTCTATAAAATTTTTACCATCATCTGAATGTTTTGAAGGATTAGATATAACGTTTTGAGCGTTGTACCATGTTGAGACCCCTTGATCTATTGTTTCGCAAACCAAACCATGCTTTCCATCTGCTGAGACCATAAAAACATAACCTCCGAGTTCTGACGAATGCCCAATCGAATATACTGGTGAAGAAACACTCTCAGCTACCTTTGCATGCAATGCAAACGGAACACTCATTAATTGACTTGTACCTGAGATGGTATAATTACTGCCACCTGTTGGGTCGGTCTCTGTTTTTATAAAATAAGGCCCAGCACTCCAATCTATTGTGCTAAAATCACCTGAGGTGTTACCCGTACCAATTTCAATACTCACAAGACCGTTTTCATTTGAGGTTGGTGAATGGGTTTCTACATATACCGCTGTTCCCGTCGTCGTACTTTGTAAAATGCTAATTCGCATACCTACTGCTGCATCACTAACTAATGCTCCGCCTGCATCTCTAACAACTGCCTGGTAACTCATTTTTTCTGGCGCTTGAGCAAAGCTGATGGTACTTAGTAATAATGCTGCTATTAAGGTGTAGATTCTTTTCATCTGATTTTATTTTTTTATAATTTTAAAGGTTTTTAATTCACTGTTTTTTTGGTTTACTTTCAACACATAAGTACCTACAGAAAGACCCTGCAAACTCACTCGAGTATCAATAGTATTAATCTTTGCGTTGGAAACGACTTTCCCTTGAATATCTAAAAGGACATAGCTTAAATCAGTAAGAGCGATATCTGTAATAGTAAGCATTACCTGATCTGATGTTGGATTAGGATAGATCACAGCTTCTAAGTTAACTGACGTTAATGCTGGATTGCTCAATGCAAACAGCTCGATACTTTTTTGTATTCCTTGGCTGATAGTTCCATTACTACCAGTAGTTGCAGTATAAAATACCTGACCCAAAGTATAGCTAGAAGTGCCTCCACTCCCTATAGCTTCTCCTCCAGAAATCGCAACAGCATCTTGGGATTGAACTGTAAAAGAAACGATTAGAGCACATGATAGAATTAGTATTGTTTTCATAAATGTAATGTCTTTTTCAAATACTTTTTAAAATAAATTAATTCTGTTTCAAAAGTAATAAAAAAATTAGATTCATTGCGTATTAAGTCCAAAAATTAAACAGCAACGAACTTAAAACAAATAACTTCAACGTTAAAGTTTGTTGTTCATTGTTTATAATTTTTCTGTAGGAAATCTTCTCCCTAATACGATGCTTTTTTTACAGGTAAATATTTTACCAAACAAATCCCACTATATCCGCCCCAAATAATATGATTTCACTCCCTTCTCCCCCAAAATAAAAATACACCACTAATTAATATTTAATTAGTGGTGTATTTTTCACCTAATTTTAGTCAGCAAATTAATCCACCCATTAAATATCTTATTAGAGGTATACTATGGATTCTCAAACACAAAATAACAATGAATAATTTATCAACTTTTATCATTTAATTTTCGCTCCCAATCCCATGAAGATTTAATCATTTCATTTAAAGATTTTGATGGTTTCCAACCTAATTTATTTTTTACTAAATCAATTGATGCGAATAATTTTGGAACATCTCCAGCTCTTCTATCGGTAATCTCGTAATTCAATTTAGAATTTGTTACTTCTTCAAAAGAATTAATTATATCTAAAACAGAAAAGCCATTTCCCGTGCCTAAATTAAATATTTCAAACGGTTTTTCTTGTTGGTTTTTAATAATTCTCTCTACTGCTAAAACGTGTGCTTTCGCCAAATCTACTACATGTATATAATCTCGTATAGGGGTTCCATCTTTTGTGGGATAATCATTACCATAAACCATTAATTTCTCTCTAATTCCTACAGCAGTTTGTGTAATATAGGGCATTAAATTATTCGGAATTCCGCTTGGTAACTCACCAATTAAACCAGATTCGTGAGCCCCAATAGGGTTAAAATAACGTAAAGAAATCGCAGATAAATTAGTCTCCGATTTTATCAAATCATCAATAATTTCTTCAGCAATTTTTTTTGTGTTCCCGTAAGGAGAAAAAGGACGTTGTGTTTTGCTTTGTTCTGTAATTGGTAACGATTTTGGCGTACCATAAACAGTTGCAGATGATGAAAAAATAAATCCGTTAATAGTATTCTCCGTTAAAGCTGTTAATGTATTTATTAATGAGTATAAGTTGTTCTTATAATACATTAAAGGTTTTTGAACAGATTCTCCAACAGCCTTGTGTGCTGCAAAATTGATAACCGCTTTTGCATCTTTATGCTCTTTAAAGACCTTCTTCGTTTTTAATTCATCTTTCAAATCAATATTTATGAAACTTGGCTTCACATTTGTAATTTTTTCAATTCTATGTAATGTTTCTTCTGTAGAATTAGATAAATCGTCTAGTATAATAACTGTATAATTATTTTCAATTAACTCAATTACAGTATGTGATCCAATATAACCACAACCTCCAGTAACTATTATTTTATTTTTCATTTTTACTTATTTAATTATTTTGTAAATATAATAAAAATAGATAAAATCATACTAGTACCTACTAGTTGTATATTATAAAAAACATTTTTATATTTGCTCAATGGAAATCTTAAAATCGATACAAGAATCGAATACTCCAAAATACAGACAGATCATTACTTCAATAGAAAGTTCTATCGTTAACGGAGTATTAAAAAAAGGAGACAAACTCCCCTCGTTAAACATGATAAAAGACAAACATTCTTTGTCTAGAGACACTGTTTTAATGGCTTTTAATGATTTAAAAAATCGTGGAATTATTCACTCTGTAGTGGGTAAAGGATATTATGTTTCTACAGAAGATGTTTTAGTAAAAAGGAAAGTTTTTTTACTTTTTGATGAATTAAACTCTTTTAAAGAAGATTTATACAATTCCTTTCTTCAAAATTTAACGAATAATGTTCAGGTAGATATCTTTTTTCATCATTTTAATATCGCTGTTTTTAAGAAGTTAATAACTGATAATATTGGCAATTACAGTTCCTACGTAATTATGCCCGCAAATTTAAAAGACGTAAAATCTACAATTGAAAATTTACCTTCAGACAAAGTGTACCTTCTAGATCAAATAAACGATGAGCTAAAAAAATATCCAGCAATTTTTCAAAATTTTGAAAAAGATACTTTTAATGGGCTTTCGTCTGGCCTAAATAAACTTGTTAATTACAAAAAAATAGTATTGTTATTTTCAAAAGAGAAGCAACCTCAAGGAATACTAAGAGGTTTCGAACTATTCTGTAAAACCAACTCTTTAAATTATGAAATTATTGATACGCTAGAAAAGAGAACTCCTAAAAAAGGGGAGGTATATATTGTTCTAGATGATGAAAATTTAATCCGAATTATAAAAAAAATAAAAAAAGTGCAGTTCGTTTTAACAAAAGACATTGGTATTATTTCTTTTAATGATACAATTTTAAAAGAAGTTGTTGAAAATGGTATTACTACAATTTCTACAGACTTTAAATTAATGGGAAAAAGATTGGCTGAAATGATTTTAACAAATGAGCAATTAAAAATAGAAAACCCAAGTAAATTAATTTTAAGAAACTCATTGTAAAAATGGATATAGTAAAAGAAGTAAAAGAAGAATTCGAAAAAATATTTTCAACGAATCCTTTGCTCGTTTTTTCTCCGGGAAGAATAAACATTATAGGAGAACATACAGATTATAATGGCGGTTTTGTTTTTCCGGCTGCTGTAGATAAAGGAATTGCTGCTGCATTGCAAAAAAGCGACACAGGTAGTTGTACTGCAATTGCGTTAAATTTAGACAGCACAATAAATTTTGAATTAGACAAATTAAAACCCTCTAAAGAAGGAAGTTGGGAGAACTATGTTTTGGGTGTGGTTGCAGAAATTCAGAATAGGAATAAAATTGTGGGCGATTTTAACATCATCTTTAAAGGAAATATTCCAGGAGGTGCTGGTATGTCTTCGTCTGCAGCTCTAGAAAATAGTGTTGTTTTTGGCTTGAATGAATTATTTGATTTGGGATTAACAAAAACAGAAATGATTTTAATATCGCAAAAAGCTGAACATAATTACGTGGGTGTTAAATGCGGAATTATGGATCAATATGCAAGTATGTTTGGTATAAAAAACAATGCCCTGTTGTTAGATTGTAGAACTATTGAAGCTACGCCTTATGAAATAGATTTTAAGGAGCATCAATTAATGTTAATCAACACAAATGTAAAACACAGTTTATCAGACAGTGCATACAATGACAGACGTTCTGCCTGCGAAAGTATTTCAGAGATTCTAGGTGTAGAAACTTTAAGAGAAACTTCTGAAGAAGATTTAGAGAAAATTATAGACAAAGTTACACCAGAAAATTACCAAAAAGCGTTGTACGTTATTCAAGAAATAGATAGAACACAAAAAGCG
>JAQWOW010000112.1 GCA_029245665.1 Polaribacter sp.
CCTTTTCAATAAAAACCATAAATTTGTATGCATAATTGAATACAATATGAAGAAACAAGGACTATACTTACCAGAGTTTGAACATGAAAATTGTGGCGCTGGTTTTATTTGTAACCTAAATGGAGAAAAGACAAATCAAATTATACACGACGCACTAGAAATCCTAGTTAAATTAGAACATAGAGGAGGTGTAAGTGCTGATGGTAAAACGGGAGATGGTGCTGGTTTATTAATTGATATTCCTCATAAGTATTTCAAACGCGTATGTGATTTTACGATTCCAAATCAAAGAGAATATGCCGTTGGAATGGTGTTTTTACCAAAAAACGAAAATCAATACAAATACTGTAAAGATGTTTTTGAAAATGAAATAAAAAAACAAGGACTTACTATATTAGGATGGCGAACAGTTCCTGTAGACTCCTCTCAGCTTGGGCAAATTGCCTTAGATTCGGAACCAAATATTGAACAATTATTTATTGGAAAAACAACAGATTTTAATGAAGCTACTTTTAAAGCAAAGCTATATGCTGCTAGAAAAATTGCAGAACACACCATCCGAAAATCTAAAATTTCTGAAAGTAATTATTTTTATATTCCAAGTTTATCAATAACTACGATCATTTACAAAGGGATTATAATGCCCGAAGATATTGGTCCTTATTATAAAGATTTACAAGAAATAGATTTAGTAACACGTTTGGCATTAGTACATCAGCGTTTCTCAACCAATACAATGCCAACTTGGGAGTTAGCACAACCCTTCAGACATATGTGTCAGAATGGAGAGATCAACACACTCCGTGGTAACGTAAGCAGAATGCGTGTCCGTGAAGAAATCATGAAAAGCGAGGTCTTTGGTCCACAAATTGACAAACTATTTCCAATCATTTTACCAGGAAAATCTGATTCAGCTTCCATGGATATGGTGGTAGAATTATTGACGCATACAGGCCGTTCATTGCCAGAAATCATGATGATGATGATCCCTGAAGCATGGGAAAAACACAAGACCATGTCTAAAGAAAGAAAAGCCTTTTACGAGTACAACTCGTGTTTGATGGAGCCTTGGGACGGACCCGCTTCTGTGCCGTTTACAGACGGAGATTATATTGGTGCCTTATTAGATAGAAATGGCTTGAGACCCTCAAGATATACTGTTACAAAAAGTGGTAAATTAATCATGTCATCCGAAATTGGTGTTGTTGATGTAGCCCCTGAAGATGTCAAGGAACACGGTCGATTAGAACCTGGAAAAATGTTCTTAGTAGACATGAATGAGGGAAGAATTATTGAAGATGAAGAGATCAAAAGCAAAATTGTTTCAGAAAGACCCTATCAAGAATGGTTAGACAAAACAAGATTACATTTAAAAGACATCCCGTATGCAGGTGAAACTTGTCCTATAGAAACGATAGATATCAAAACAAGACAACGTTTATTTAATTATACCCTAGAGGATATTCAAGAAGTAATTACTCCAATGGCAATTGTTGGAAAAGAAGCTCTAGCTTCTATGGGAATTGATACTCCATTAGCTGTTTTGTCAGATAGACCTCAATTAATTTCTAACTATTTTAAACAGTTATTCGCACAAGTTACCAATCCTCCTTTGGATGGTATTCGTGAAGAAATTGTAACAGACATCAGCTTGTCTTTAGGAAAAGATAGAAATATTTTTAGCATCACAGAAAGACAGTGTCGAAAATTAAAAATTCAAAATCCTGTTATTTCTAATATTGATTTAGAAAAAATAAGAAATATTTCTGTGGAAGGTTTTAAAGCAGAAACAATTGAAATGTTATATTCTAAATCGAAAGGACTCAATGGTTTAGAAGACGCTTTAGATGCTATAATTGTTAAAATAGAAAAAGCACTAGAAAGAGGGACAAATATTATTATTTTATCTGATAGAGGTGTCAACAAAGAGCATGCTCCTATTCCAGCTTTATTAGCTTGTTCTTATGTAAATCATCAAATGAATCGCTTGCGCAAGCGTTCCTATTTCGATATTATTATAGAATCTGCAGAACCCCGTGAGCCACATCATTTTGCTACCCTATTTGGTTATGGAGCAAGTGCAGTGAACCCATACATGGTGAATGAAATTATCAGAATGCAAGTGAAAGAAGGTTTTATTACTGGATTAAATGAGCAAGAAGCAGTAGATAATTTCAATAAAGCGATCGGAAAAGGTATTTTAAAAGTCATGAATAAAATTGGGATCTCTACATTACACTCCTATAGAGGCTCTCAAATTTTCGAAATTGTCGGATTCAACTCTCAATTTGTTGAAAAATATTTCCCATATACAGCGTCAAGAATAGAGGGTATCGGCTTGTATGAAGTGGAAAAAGAAATCAACCAAAGATATAAATACGCATATCCTGATGCTCAAATCAATAAACGTCTTGGTCTAAATATCGGTGGAGACTATCGATGGAGAAGAAATGGGGAACGCCATTTATTCAATCCAACAACGATTTCAAAGTTACAACAAGCAGTTCGTTTGAGCGATCAAGCAAGTTATGACGTATATGCCAAAGCAATTAACGAACAGGCTGAAAACTTAATGACAATCCGTGGGTTATTTGAATTTGACAACTTAAATCCAATTCCATTAGATGAAGTAGAACCTTGGACAGAAATTGTAAAACGTTTCAAAACTGGAGCAATGTCTTACGGATCTATCTCAAGAGAAGCTCATGAAAATCTGGCCATTGCTATGAATAGAATTGGCGGTAAATCGAATTCTGGAGAAGGTGGTGAAGATAGAAATCGCTTCATTCCAGATGCGAATGGAGATAGTAGAAACTCTTCAATAAAACAAGTCGCATCAGGAAGATTTGGTGTCACTTCTCATTATTTAACGAATGCTAGAGAGATCCAAATAAAAATGGCACAAGGTGCAAAACCTGGAGAAGGTGGACAATTGCCTGGATTTAAAGTGTTACCTTGGATTGCTGCTGCAAGAAATTCAACTCCTTTTGTAGGGTTGATTTCTCCGCCTCCGCATCATGATATTTATTCAATTGAAGATTTAGCACAATTGATATACGATCTCAAAAATGCAAATCGCGAAGCAAGAATTAATGTAAAATTAGTTTCTGAAGTTGGTGTGGGTACCATTGCCGCTGGTGTTGCCAAAGCAAAGGCAGATGTTGTTTTGATATCTGGTTACGATGGTGGTACGGGAGCTTCTCCTTTAACCTCTCTAAAACATGCAGGTTTACCTTGGGAACTTGGTTTGGCGGAAGCTCAACAATCTTTAGTAATGAATAGTTTACGAAGTAGAATTGTAGTTGAATGTGATGGTCAGTTGAAAACTGGAAGAGATGTTGCAATTGCAGCATTATTGGGTGCAGAGGAATTTGGTTTTGCAACCGCTCCTTTAGTTGCATCGGGTTGTATTATGATGCGTAAATGTCATCTAAATACCTGTCCTGTTGGAATTGCTACCCAAGACAAAGAATTGCGTAAAAACTTTAAAGGAACTCCTGAACATGTAATTAACTTCTTCTACTATATTGCAAATGAATTAAGAAGTATCATGGCGCAATTAGGATTCCGTTCTATGGATGAAATGATTGGGCAAACACATAAAATAAACGCAAATAAAGCAATCAAACATTATAAAGCTAAAGGCTTAGACTTATCTTCTATATTACATACTCCTGAAGGATATAATTCAAAAGCAATAAAAAGTTCAGAAAAACAAGAACATGGTTTAGAAAATGTACTTGATATGACACTAATAAACGATGCTAAATCTGCTATTCATGATAAAAAGGCAACTATTCTAAGTTACCCAATCAACAACTTAAATCGCTCTGTTGGAGCAATTTTAAGTAATGAAATCTCAAAAATTCATGCTCATATTGGATTGCCTGAAGATACTTTAAAACTAAACTTTACAGGATCTGCTGGACAAAGTTTCGGAGCTTTCGGAGCTCATGGAGTTACTTTTAATTTAGAAGGTAATACCAATGATTATTTAGGAAAAGGATTGTCTGGAGCTAAGTTAATCATCAAAAAACCTGCGAAAGCAGATTTCATCGCAGAAGACAATGTGATTATTGGAAATGTTTGTTTATTTGGAGCTGTTCAAGGTGAAGCATATATTAATGGGATTGCAGGAGAACGTTTTGCTGTTCGTAACTCAGGAGCAACAGCCGTAGTTGAGGGTGTTGGAGATCACTGTTGTGAATACATGACTGGAGGTAAAGTAATTGTTTTAGGAAAAACAGGTCGGAATTTTGCTGCAGGTATGAGTGGAGGAATCGCCTATGTATATGATCCAGAAAATAAATTTACAAATGGTCTTTGTAATACAGAAACCATTGATTTTGAAGAAATCAATAAAGAAGATGCTGCTGATTTAAAAGCTTTAATAGAACAACATGTTCTCTATACCGACAGTAAAAAAGGAGCTGCATTATTATCGGATTGGTCTACAAGTTTAAACAACTTTGTAAGAGTTATGCCAACGGAATACAAAAAA
>JAQWOW010000124.1 GCA_029245665.1 Polaribacter sp.
TGCCTATTTCGAATCCATGCTGTTAGACTTCGATGTGCACAGCAACTATGGGAACTGGATGTATGTTGCGGGTGTTGGGAATGACCCAAGAGATCGAAAATTCAATACAAGGTTTCAAGCAGAACGTTATGATCCCAATCATCAATATAGAAAATTATGGTTAGAAAAAACATTGTTTTAATATGAAAAAGTTACGTTTAATTCTTGGTGATCAATTGAATAGCAATCATTCATGGTTTTCAGATATTGATGACAATATTGTTTATTGTTTTTTTGAAATGCGACAAGAAACAGATTATGTAAAACATCATATTCAGAAAGTGGTTGGTTTTTTTGCAGCAATGAGAAATTTTGCTGAAGAGCTAAAAGCTCAAAATCATAAGGTTGTTTATTTTAAAATAAATGATCAAAAGAACACGCAAAATTTAGTCAATAACCTGTCTATTTTAATTGACGAGCTTGCGGTTGAAAAGTTTGAATATCAAGAACCAGATGAATATAGATTAGACCATCAATTGAAAATATTTTGTGAAGGTTTAAATATTGAGTTTGAAATATTTTCAACGGAACATTTTTATACCAAAAGAGAGGATTTAAGCTTTTTTTTTAAAGGTAAAAAACAATTTTTGATGGAAAATTTTTATCGGAATATGCGTAAAAAACATCAAATTTTAATGGTTGACAAACAACCTGAAGGTGGTAAATGGAATTATGACGCTAGCAATCGAAAAAAATGGAAAAGTGATGTTTTAATTCCACAGGAAATTAGTTTCAATATTAATGTAACAGACATTCTCTCGGAAATAGAAGATTCAGGAATACATACCATTGGAAAAATAAATCCTAAATATTTTGAATATCCTATTTCCAAAAAACAAGCTAGGATCCAATTAGGTTATTTCTGTGAACATTTATTGGTTCATTTTGGTGATTATCAAGATGCAATGCATACAGACAAAATTTACCTATTCCATAGTAGGATTTCATTTGCAATGAATACGAAATTAATTTCTCCCAAAGAAGTTATAGAAACTGTTTTAGAAACCTATAGAAATCAAGAAGACCGCATAGATATTTCTCAGGTTGAAGGCTTTATAAGACAAATTTTAGGGTGGCGAGAATACATGCGAGGCATGTATTGGATGCTAATGCCAGATTATAAAAAAGAAAACTATTTAAAAAATAAAAATAAGCTTCCCGCTTTCTTTTGGACTGGTAAAACGAAGATGAATTGTCTTAAGAACAGTGTTAAAAATTCTTTAGACAATGGATATGCGCATCACATTCAGCGTTTAATGGTTACCGGTAATTTTGCACTTTTAATAGGGGTTCATCCAGATGAGATAGATGCATGGTACCTGGGTATTTATGTGGATGCCGTTGAATGGGTTCAGCTTCCCAATACAAGAGGAATGAGTCAGTTTGCCGATGGAGGTAAAATAGCCACAAAACCATATGTTTCTAGTGGAAGTTACATTCATAAAATGAGTAACTATTGTATGTCTTGCCATTACAACAAAAATAAAAAGTTTGAAGATGATGCTTGCCCTTTTAATTCTTTGTATTGGAACTTTTTAGATGAAAAAAGGACACAATTATCTTCTAACTTCAGAATGAAAATGATGTATAGTTTATTAAATAAAATGTCATCAGAAGATCGTATAAAAATTAATGAAAAAGCGAATCACATTATAAAAAATATAGATGAGTATTAATAAGGAGGAAATAAATATTGTTTGGTTTAAGCGTGATTTAAGATTGCAAGATAATGAGGCGATTTTTAATGCTTTAAAATCAAAAAAACGCGTTCTTTTTATGTATGTTTTTGAAAATTCTTTAATTAATGATCCACATTATGACCAAAGGCATTGGAATTTTATCAAACAATCTATTGAAGATTTAAACGATGAATTAATCAAGTTCAGAACAAAAGTTCTTTGCATAAGAACAGATATAATGAATGCCTTTAACCAACTTTTAAATACTTATAAAATTAATACTGTTTACTCACACCAAGAAACAGGACTTTTAATTACTTACAATAGAGACAAAGACTTTGCAAGGTACTGTAGAAATAATTCAATAGAATGGGTTGAAAACAGCAACAACGGTGTTTTGAGAGGTTTGCTAAATAGAGAGGATTGGTTTGAAAAATGGGAAGACTACATGTGCAACTCTCAATTTAAAGTAGCACTAAACGCTCAAAAAATTATTTCCATAGAAGAAATTTTGAAACTAGAAAATTACTTTCAAATAGAAAATATAGCGACTTCAGAAAATAAAAATTTTCAAAAAGGAGGTACTAAAATGGCCTGGAGGTATGCGAACACTTTTTTTAAAACACGACATAAAGAATATATGTATCATATATCTAAACCAGCTTTATCAAGAGAAAGCAGTAGCAGATTATCTCCTTACATTGCCTGGGGAAATACGTCTATTCGTCAGATATATCAAAAAGCACAAGAATACAAAAATGAAGCAAACAAAAAACACTTAGGTGCATTTGTTTCTAGACTCCGCTGGCAAGCTCACTTTATCCAAAAATTTGAAATGGAACACAGCATGGAAAATGCAAGTGTAAATAAAGGATATCACAAACTTAAAAAAAGCATTTCTTTAAAATATCAAGAAGCATGGAAAGAAGGAAAAACTGGTTTTCCTTTAGTCGACGCCAGCATGCGTTGTCTGATAGAAACTGGGTACTTAAATTTTAGAATGCGCTCTATGCTGGTTTCTTTCTTTACACATATTTTATGGCAACCTTGGCAAGATTGCACCCAACATTTATCAAAACTCTTTTTAGATTTTGAACCAGGAATTCACTTTCCTCAATTACAAATGCAAGCAGGAGAAACTGGTATTAATAATCTGAGAATATACAATCCTATTAAAAACAGTTTTGATCATGACTCTGATGCTTCCTTTATTAAAAAGTGGGTTCCAGAATTGGCCTCACTTCCACTCCCTTTTATTCATGAGCCTTATATAATGACAGACTTAGATCAACAATTCAATAATTTTAAATTGGGCGAAGATTATCCGAACACAATCGTTGAAATAAAATCTGCTCGAAAAAAAGCAAGTGATATTCTCTGGAATATGAAAAAAAACTCAAAAGTTATAAAGGAAAACAAACGAATTTTAAAAAGACATACCATTTCGGACAGAAAAAGGATGTTAAAAACTGACTAATTTTTAGATTTTAATGAATTATAATTTTATGTTAATTTTTGTTTAGACATACTTTAAATTTATTAAACATTATTATCTTTGGGTAGGATATGATATACAATACTACTCACATCAACAGAGAAGCAGAAGCAATTTTTAATGATTTATTGGGAAATGCTTACTCTTTTTTCAAAGCTATAAAAATTGGTGGAATAGGCTCTAAAAGAATGATTATTGATGAAGTAAGTCCTAATTTTTCAAGATTTATGAACACTACCTCTGATATTAATTATGGAAATATTGAATTAAGAGACAAGGGAATTCTCATTCACATAAATAAAGGCTTAAAAAATTTTAGCTGGCCTATCCCTTTTTATCAGTTACATACCTATAAAACAGAAGGCTTTAGTTTTCACGCTCACGGAAACTATGTTCGCTTTAAAAACAATAAACTTTTAAAAGAAAATAAAAAATTCATTGATAGAATAATTCATCTAAAAATAGAGAACGATAAA
>JAQWOW010000139.1 GCA_029245665.1 Polaribacter sp.
TAGGGTATCTCCAGGTAAAACTTTTTGTTTAAATTTTACTTTATCCATCTTCATAAAATAGGTAAGATAGTTTTCTGGATCTGGTACAGTATTTAATACTAAAACTCCACCACATTGAGCCATTGATTCAACTTGTAAAACTCCGGGCATTACTGGTGAACCTGGAAAGTGGCCAACAAAATAATTTTCATTCATCGTCACGTTTTTCATCCCCACCACGTGTTTATCGGAAAGTTCTATTATTCTATCAATCAATAAGAAAGGCGGTCTATGTGGCAAAACATCCATTATTTGATGAATGTCCATCAAAGGAGTTTCATCTAAATTATATTGTGGAACATTGTTCCTTTTTTCTAATTTAATAATTTTAGCTAATTTTTTTGCAAACTGGGTATTGATTAAATGTCCAGGTTTATTAGCAATCACTTTTCCTTTAATTCTAATACCTACAAGAGCTAAGTCACCAATTACGTCTAATAGCTTGTGCCTTGCAGCTTCATTAGCCCAATGTAAAGTAAGGTTGTCTAGAATGCCATTTGGTTTTATGGCAATATCATCTTTATTAAATGCTTTTTTTAGTTTTTCCATTGTGCTATCAGACAATTCTTTATCTACATATACAATAGCATTGTTTAAATCACCACCTTTAATTAGGTCATTTTCTAAAAGCATTTCAATTTCATGTAAAAAACTAAAAGTTCTTGCAGCGGCTATCTCTTCTTTAAAATCAGAAATTTTAGCAAGGTTAGCATTTTGTGTCCCTAATATTTTAGTACCGAAATCGACCATAGTCGTAACTTGATATTCATCTGAAGGCATTAAAATAATTTCACTACCAGTGACTTCGTCTTTGTAAGATATAATTTCTTTAACAACATATTCTTCTATATCTGCATCTTGTTCTTCAATTCCTGCTTTTTCTAATGCTTCTACAAAATATTTAGAAGAACCATCCATAATAGGCGGTTCTGATGAATTAATTTCTATTAATAAATTGTCTAAATCTAATCCAACTGCGGCAGCTAATACATGTTCTGAAGTTTGAATCTGAACACCATTTTTTTCAAGGTTTGTTCCTCTTTGGGTATTGACTACATATTCTGCTTTTGCTGCAATTATTGGGGAGCCTTGAAGATCAACCCTACAAAATGCAAAGCCGTGATTTATAGGAGCTGGCTTTATCGTCATTTTCACAGTATTACCTGTATGAATACCTACGCCAGATAAACTTACTTCTTTTTGAATTGTTTTTTGTTTCTTACTCATTGTTTTTTTTTTATTTTTGAGTATTCAACTCTTTTTCTATATGGTTAATTTTTGATACTATTTTTGGTAAATTTTTGAAAAGAACGTAGCTTTTATTGAAATCTGAATAATTATAGGCAGGTGTTCCTTGAACAACTAGATTGTTTTTTAAGTTTTTTGAAATACCAGATTGAGCTTGGATTTTTAGGTTGTTTCCTAAAGTTAAATGCCCTGCAATACCAACTTGTCCTCCAATCATACAGTTTTCACCAACTTTTGTAGAACCAGCAATACCAGATTGTGCTGCAATCACTGTATTTTTTCCAATCTCTACATTGTGTGCAACTTGTATTTGATTGTCTAATTTAACTCCCTCTCTTATAACTGTTGAGCCCATAGTAGCTCTATCTATTGTACAGGAGGAACCGATGTCTACGTTATCCTCAACAATTACATTGCCGATTTGCGGTATTGCTTTGAATGATCCATTTTTATTTGGTGCAAAACCAAATCCATCAGATCCTATTACAGTCCCAGAATGAATTTTACAATTATTTCCAATAATGGTTTCAGAATAAATTTTCACTCCAGAAAATAAAACACAATTATTACCGATAAATACATTATCGCCAATATAAGAATTAGGATAAATTTTTACATTTTCTCCTATTGTAACATTTTTACCAATATATGAAAATGCACCAATGTATTCATTGATACCAATTTTTGCTGAGTCAGATATAAAATAGGGAGCTTCTCTTCCTATTTTATGATCTTTTACTTGATTATAAAATGCTAACACTTTAGAAAATGCTTCGTATGCATTTTCGACACTAATTAATGTTGTGGTAATTTTTTTTTCTGGCTTAAATCCATTATCGACTATAGTAACAGAAGCACTAGTAGTATAAAGATAAGGATAATATTTTGGATTTGAAAGAAAAGTTAAAGACCCTTTTTCGCCCTCTTCTATCTTAGAAATCTTAGAAACCTCTACCTCTGGGTTTCCGACAATAGTACCTTCTAAAATGTCTGCTATTTGTTGTGCTGTAAATTTCATTATTTGCAAAAATATAAAATTTATAGTGATTTGGCTAATATCATTCTACTTTGGATAACAAATAAAGTGTTTTATTACTGGATTTGTAAGTGCTTGAAGGTTTAATTGGTCTGAAGCTTCAGCAATATCTCTTAGATTTCCTTTTTTATTTAGGATATAAATAGGTTTTTCTTGATGGTAAGCTTGATTTTTAATACTATTTGAAAAAACAAAGAAACATACTTCGCTCTCAGAAAGTGGAAAATTTTTATAAACTTCAGCTTGTTTTTTATTTAAATACAATTCATTAAATTTTTCTTGCTGAATTTCAATTCGAAGTAATTTTCTATCTATAATCATTTGTGATAATAAAGAAAGTACTTTGTCTTCATGATGAACCCACTGTTTGATCGCTGATAAAACGTCATAATCATCTAATTTAGAAAACATTTCTAATGTTTTATCATTAAAATTTACTTCAGTTATTTGATTGTATAAAAAATATTTTAAAGCAGCACTTGCAAATAGATCTTCTCCTTTTTCAGCCAATTCTTTTGCTCTTTTTAAAACATTTACAAGCATATTTTCTGCAACTAATCCTGTTTTATGAAGATATACTTGCCAATACATTAACCTTCTGGCAATTAAAAACTTCTCGACAGAATAAATTCCTTTTTCTTCGATAACCAATTCATCGTTCTTAACATTCATCATAGCAATTAATCTGTCTGATGAAATATTTCCTTCTGTTACACCTGTGTAAAAACTGTCTCTTTTCAAATAATCTAATCTGTCAATATCTAACTGACTTGATATTAATTGATATAAAAATTTGCGCGTATAATTTCCTTCAAATATTTTTATTGCCAAAGTTAATTTCCCTTCAAATTCTTTATTTAATTTCCTCATAAATTTTAAAGAAATTCCTTCATGAGAAATACCATTAACAATACTGTGCTCTAGCGCATGTGAAAAGGCTCCATGACCAATGTCATGTAATAAAATAGCAATGTAAAGTGCATTTTCTTCTTCTTTTGAAATGTCAACTTGCTTAAATTTTAATACTCTTACTGCTTTTTGCATCAGATGAATGCAACCTATTGCATGATGAAATCGTGTGTGATTTGCCCCTGGATAAACCAAATTTGTAAATCCCATTTGAGTTATTCTTCTTAAGCGCTGAAAATAAGGGTGCTCTATAAGATCATAAATTAGTGTATTGGGTATTTGTATAAACCCGTAGATAGGATCGTTTAGAATTTTTAATTTATTTGGTTTTTTAGTTTTCAATGGAAATTTTTTATCAATCTTTGGCAAAATACAACCATTAATTTTTTTTGGCAATATTTTATTATTTTTAAAAGTAAAAAAGCATAACAAATGGTTACTTTTATCGTTGAATGTTTAAAATCTAATAGCAAAATATGAGTAGGATACAAATTTTATGGGTTGATGATGAGATAGAATTATTAAAACCTCATATTCTTTTTCTTGAACGAAAAAACTATAAAGTAACTTCATGTACAAATGGAACTGATGCCATAGATATGGTTGATAGTGAAAATTTTGACATCGTTTTTTTAGATGAAAACATGCCAGGTTTATCTGGTTTAGACACACTCACTGAAATTAAACAAAAGCAAGCCAACCTTCCTATTGTTATGATTACCAAGAGTGAGGAAGAGTATATTATGGAAGAAGCAATTGGATCTAAAATTGCAGATTATCTAATTAAACCTGTAAATCCAAGTCAGATTTTGTTAAGTTTAAAAAAGAATTTAGATCTTTCTCGATTGATTTCCGAAAAAACCACCTCTAATTACCAACAAGAGTTTCGTAAAATTTCAATGGATCTAGCAATGGTAAACTCTTATGAAGATTGGATTGATGTATACAAAAAATTGATTCATTGGGAACTGGAACTTGAAAATATCAGTGAGTCTGGAATGTTAGGTATTCTAGAAAGTCAAAAGTTAGAAGCAAATACTCTTTTTTATAAGTTTATAAAAAAGAATTATGAAGACTTTCTAACAGCGCATGACAAACCTACTTTTTCACATACTTTATTTAAAGATTATGTTGTACCTGAGTTAAGCAAATCACAGGGATTATTATGGATTGTAATAGACAATTTACGATACGATCAATACAGAATTTTAGAACCATTCATTAACAATTATTACAAAAAAGATATAGAACATTCCTATTTTTCTATTTTACCAACAGCAACTCAATATGCAAGAAATGCTATTTTTTCTGGACTAATGCCTTCTGAAATGGAATCACGTTATCCAAATTTTTGGAAAAACGACACAGACGAAGGGGGAAAGAATTTATTTGAAAATGACTTTTTATCAGCACAAATTAAAAGACTAGGATTAAACATAAAGCACGAATATTATAAAATAACAAATCTTAAAAACGGTAAAGATCTTGCGGTTAATTTTAATGGAACTAAAGAAAATGATTTAACAACTGTTGTGTATAATTTTGTTGATATGTTGTCTCATTCTAAAACAGAAATGGAGGTTATAAAAGAATTGGCTGGAGACGATAAAGCTTATAGAAGTTTAACTTTAAGTTGGTTTAAAAATTCACCGTTGTTTGAAATCATTCAGAAAGCTCAAAATTTAGGACAAAAGTTAATTATTACAACCGATCATGGGACGATTAACTGTAAACACCCAACCAAAGTAATTGGTGATAAAAACATTAGTGCAAACCTTCGTTATAAGACAGGTAGAAGTTTATCTTACGAGGAAAAAGATGTGTATGCTGTTAGAAATCCAAAAGACATATTTTTACCAACGATTTCAATGAACAGTGCGTATGTTTTTGCAAAAGAAGATTTATTTTTTGCGTATCCAAATAACTTTAATCATTTTGTAAAATATTATAAAAACACTTATCAGCACGGAGGTATCTCTTTAGAAGAAGTCATTATTCCATGCGTAGTTTACAGCCCGAAGTAAAGAATGAATTAAAATATGAATCTAAATTCACAATAATATTTTAATAAAAACTTGATAGGTTTCTTACTTTTGTAGTATGAATAAAAATTATACTTTAGAAGATTTACCAACTATTGCTTCTGAAATCATTGCATCAGTTAAGTCAAAACAGCTTCTTTTTTATGGAGAAATGGGGGCTGGAAAAACTACTCTAATTAAAGAAATTTGTAATCAACTTGATGTTTTAGACACTATATCTTCTCCTACTTTTTCACTTGTAAATGAATATAAAACTTCAAAAAATAAAAAAGTTTTTCATTTTGATTTTTATAGAATTGAAGATGAAGAAGAAGCTTTAGATATGGGCATTGAAGAATATTTTGATACTAAGAATTGGTGTTTGATTGAATGGCCAAAAAATATCAAAAATTTATTACCTTTAGATGCTGTTCAAATTTATTTATCTATTTTAGATAAAGGGCAGCGAAATATTCAATTAAAATAAACATATTATGAGTTCATTCTCTCCTTTCAGCAAAGAAGAATTACTTCCACAAGAAGAAATGTTAGAGATTAAAAAACAAAAAGGAGAACTTTTTATTGGTTTGCCTAAAGAAACATATTTGGGAGAAAAACGTGTTTGTTTAACTCCAGATGCTGTTTCTGCTCTGTGTGCACATGGACATAGAATTGTTATAGAAACTGGCGCAGGTGCTCACGCAAATTACTCTGATCGCAAGTATTCTGAAGCCGGAGCAAAAATATCCTATGATGTAGAAGAGGCTTTTAAATGTAATATTGTTTTAAAAGTAGCTCCACCCTCAGAGAAAGAAATTGGATATATGAATCCGAAGGCTATTTTAATATCCTCTTTACAATTAAAAACCCAGCATAAAAAATATTTTGAATGCCTAGAAAAAAAACGGATTACTGCTGTTGCTTTTGACTATATAAAAGATGAACATGAAACCTATCCAATTGTAAAATCATTAAGTGAAATTGCCGGAACTGCTTCTGTTTTAATTGCTGCTGAATTAATGAGTGGAACCAATATTGGTAATGGTTTGATGTTTGGAAATATTGGAGGTGTACCTCCTACAAGTGTTGTTATTTTTGGAGCTGGTACTGTTGGTGAATATGCTGCAAGAGCAGCTTTGGGTTTGGGAGCAAGAGTTAAAGTTTTTGACAATTCAATAAGTAAACTTAGAAAATTACAGCATTCTTTAAATGCACCCATTTACACATCAACATTACAACCCAAGTCAATTGCTAAGGCCTTAATGAGAGCTGATGTGGCAATTGGGGCTATAAGAGGTAAAAATAGATCACCAATTTGTGCTACTGAAGAAATGATAGAAACTATGAAAGAAGGTGCTGTTATTATAGATGTAAGTATTGATCGTGGCGGTTGTTTTGAAACTTCAAATATAACAACACACAAAACACCTACTTTTATAAAACACGGTGTTGTTCATTACTGTGTGCCAAATATTCCAGCTCGTTATGCTAGGACTGCTTCTTTGTCAATAAGTAATATTTTCACACCATATCTTTTGAATATTGCTGATGAAGGTGGATTTGAAAATGCAGCACGTTTTGATAAAAGTTTACGAAACGGAATGTATTTTTATCATGGAATTCTTTCCAATAAAACAGTTTCAGATTGGTTTAATTTGCCTTATAAAGATATTAATTTGTTGATTTTATAATACACTTTAAGTAAAAAAATTATCTTTGCTTTTCAAATTTTTATAATGCTGATTAAAAGAATTTTATATTACCTCGTAGGTGTTGCGATAAGCTCTGTTGGAGTTTATTTTTTCTGGCAAAAGAAAAAAGCAACTTTCGATTACGGAATGGATGCAAGGACACTAAAAACAATTAGAATTAGAACACGTCTATTTACCAGTACTGCTATAAATTCTATGCAGAAATTTGATATTGATTCATTGAAAATTTCTACCATTTTAAACAATGGAGACGTTGATTTTGGAAGGGGAAATCCCAGAGAAAAACCTTGTGCAGAATATTATATTACAGGAAAAAAAGAATTAAAAAAAGTAAGTTTATTGGTAAAGCGTTGCGATTCTTCTGCTACTATTGAAAATGTATTTTTTGATTAAAATTCATCCCATTAAAATTTTTAATGGATTTTATCTCAACACTTAAATTAATGTAAACTTATTTCAAATGATGATGGTAATGTTTTTCTATCTTTTCAACATTTTTAATAGTTTTTTTCACCCAATCATAATACAGCGTTTCTTTTTCTTCTATACTTAATTGCCAATCAATTGTAGAATTTCTCAATTTTGTAGTTGTCTCCTGTAAAATAATTGCAGCAGCCACAGAAATATTTAAACTCTCTGTAAAACCCACCATTGGTATTTTTAAAAACCCATCTGCTTGTTCTTTTACATCGTCCGATACCCCCTCTGATTCTACTCCAAATACAAATGCTGATTTTTTTGAAATATCAAATTCATGCAATAAACAAGAATTATTATGAGGTGTTGTGGCGATAATTTGATATCCTTTCTCCCGTAAATTGTCTATGCAAATTTTAGTGTTATTTCCATCAGATTTATAGCGCTTGGAGCTAATCCATTTTTGAGAACCTTTTGCAACATGTCTAGAAACTTTATTTGTGTATTTATTCTCGATAATATGTATATTTTGTATCCCAAAAATATCACAAGTTCTAACAACTGCGCTGGCATTGTGTGGTTGAAAAATATCTTCTAATACAACCGTAAAATGTTTTGTTCTATTTTCTATAACCCTCTTAAATAGATTTTTTCTCTTATCGGTTAAAAAAGTTTCAAAGTAGTTTAATAGTTTTTTATCAATCATATATTACAAACTTAAAAATTATTATTTTTACTCATGATAAAAAAAGTAGTTGTTTTAACTGGAGCTGGTATTTCTGCTGAAAGTGGCATAAAAACATTTAGAGATTCAGCGGGATTATGGGAGGGACATGATGTTATGGAAGTTGCTTCTCCCAAAGGTTTTTATAAGAATCCAGCATTGGTTTTAAATTTTTACAATCAACGTAGAAAACAATTACAAATGGTCTCACCAAATATAGCACATCTTAATTTAGTGACCCTAGAGCGGTATTTTGAT
>JAQWOW010000153.1 GCA_029245665.1 Polaribacter sp.
GCGAAAACACTGGAGTTAGTATAAATACAGCGTTAGGTAGAATGCGGTATGCTCTAATTAATATGAGAAAATTAATAGAACAGCATAAAATTATTTTAGTTAATTAATACTAAACATATAAAAGTATCGTTATTAATTTAGAACAAGTTAATTAATTGAAATTATATGATGCAACTTTACTCAACAAAAAAGTCATCTGGTATTCAGGTGCAACCAAAAAAAGAAACAATTCAATTTTTGATTAATTTTTCCAAATCACTCACTTTTGTAAAAATTAAATCAAAAGATTCTATTGAATTGAATTTGAATTAAATGAAAAAAAGCTTTCACATTTGTGGAAGCTTTTTTAAGACTTTTTCTTACGATAATATTCACTTAAGACAGATTTTCTTCCAATCGTTTTAGTGATGCTATCTTTCTCTAAATCCCAACCTCTTGCCTGAGAATACTCCCTACCATACCAAATAATTTGAAGGTGTAAATCATTCCATAATTCAATCGGAAATAATCTTTTCGCATCTTTTTCTGTTTGTTGTACATTTTTTCCGTTCGTCAAATTCCATCGCCATAACAATCTATGAATATGTGTATCAACAGGAAATGCAGGGATTCCAAAAGCCTGACTCATAACAACACTGGCAGTTTTATGACCTACTGCAGGCAACTCTTCTAGGCCAGCAAAACTTTGTGGAACTTCACCATTGTATTTTTCAATTAAAATTTTTGACAAACCGTAAATGCCTTTGCTTTTCATTGGTGATAAACCGCAAGGTCGAATGATTTCTTTAATTTCCTCAATAGTCAATTTTACCATGTCAAAAGGATTGTCTGCTTTTGCAAACAAAATAGGTGTAATCGCGTTCACTCGTATATCTGTACACTGCGCAGAGAGAAGAACAGCAATCAATAAGGTATACGGATCTTTATGATCAAGAGGAATTGGTATTTCTGGATAGAGTTTTTGAAGTGTATCTATTACAAATTGAACTTTTTCTTGTTTGTTCATGTCTTCATTTTATGAAAAACAAATGTACAAAGATGTAAAGTAATTTTTGTGGAACTTATAGGAATTATATTTTAAGACTTTGTAACTTGCATAATTAATAATATTATAAAAATCTAAATATGACATCATTACAATTAGGAGATCATGCTCCTCAATTTCAAGCGAAAGACAATCTTGGTAATACAATCAGTTTATCAGATTATACTGGAAAAAAATTAGTATTGTTCTTTTATCCAAAAGCGAGTACACCAGGTTGTACATCAGAAGCTTGTGATCTAAGAGATCATTATCAAGTTTTTTTAGCAAAAGGATATGACATTTTAGGGGTGAGTGCAGATTCTGCTAAAAGGCAGCAAAATTGGATAAATAAGCATGAATTACCCTTTCCACTGCTTGCAGATGAAGATAAAACAGTAATTAAGGCATTTGATGTTTGGGGACCTAAAAAATTTATGGGTAAAGAATATGACGGAATTCATAGAACCACTTTTGTAATCGACGGGAATGGTATTATTGAAAATATAATTACCAAGGTTAAAACGAAAGCGCATGCTGATCAAATATTAAAATAATGCTTTCAACTTTTTGTTTAAATTTTAAAATTTAAATACTATAATTTCATTGCAATTTTTAAATTTAAAACACGGCCAGTCATAAAATTAGGGATTCCAAATTGAGTTTTTGAATATACATCTCTCACCCAAGTATTGGTAATTGAGTTTTGAATGTCAAACATATTGAAAAGCTCTAAACCAACACTTAACTCCTTAAATTTAGACATCCATCCGATATTTTTTACTTTGTTAGCGTCTTTAAAAATATAAGAGACCCCTAGGTCAGCTCGTTTATAATCTCTAAGGCGCTCTTGAAATTTATACACATCAGCATAGGAAGGCGATCCGCCGGGTACACCAGTATTATAGACCAGGTTTAAATATACTTTTAAGTCTGGTAGGCTTGGAACATAGTCTTGAAATAAAATACCAAATTTTATACGTTGGTCAGAAGGTCTTGAAATATAACCTTGGTTGTTGATGTTTTCTTCAGTTTTTAAATATCCAAGACTTACCCAACTATCACTACCGGGAACAAACTCACCATTCAACCTTAGATCAAATCCTTGAGCAAAAGCAGTTGCATCGTTATCTGCACGGTATCTTATTCTTACATTATCAATCGTATAAGAGTTAACGTTGGTTAAATTTTTATAGTACAGTTCTGTGGTAAGTTTAAAAGGTCTTTGCCACATCTCAAAACTATAGTCCAAACCAGTTACAAAATGGATTGACTTTTGCGCTTTTAAATCTATATTTATTTTTCCATTTGAATCTCTTAACTCTCTGTATGAAGGTGGTTGAGAATACCAACCTGCTGAGGCTCTAAAAAGGAGATCTTTCTGAGAATTTGGTTTTATTGAGAATTGAGCTCTAGGACTAATAATTGTTTGGTTTTTAGAAGCAATTCCATTCCCCTGAACGGTCCAGTTATGAGCTCTTACTCCAACATTATACCAAACCTCATGATCATTCCAAAACAAACGTTTATTGAACTGTAGATATCCGGAAATACGATTGATTTGTACTTCATTTTCAACTCTCACATTTTTATATGGAATTATGGGGCCTTCAAAAGGTTCATAAGGTTGATTGTTGCCAACATGATTTGGAGGTCTAATTGAAAAACCAAGAGAATCTATCACTTCCCATTCTCGAATGCGGTCTTTAATGTCTTCTTTTTGAAATTTCACACCAAAATCAAATTGTTTTTTGTTGAGTTTGTATTTTCCTTTTATTTGTGCATTGGTTATCAAAGCATCTAAATCGTTTCGTGCGTGATTAATTTGAGATCCTATTCCTTGAGAAAATTCTACATTGCCAAAATTTTCAGAGCCGATATTCGCATCAACTTCTCCAAGACGGTAAGCAGCAGCAATGTCAAAATGTTCTTCCTCTTGAGTATTGTATCGAGAAACGGTTCCTGTAAGAGTTAAAAAGTCATTTGCTTTATACTCCGCAGAAATAGCTCCAAACAGCGTTAGATAATTGTCTTGTTCTTGTCCACTATAGAAAACAATCAATTCTAATGGGTCTGCGACTGTTCCAAAACGAGTTCTTCTAGATATCGGCTTGTAATTATAGTTGTTCAAGGAAAAATTTCCTAAAAAATTTAATTTTAAATCCTCTGAAGCTGCGAACGTTAGAAAAGTTTGAAAATCGATGAACTTAGGTCTAAAATTAGTTTCAATCTGTTTACTATTTACAAAAAGACTATTATCTCTATATCTGAAACTACTTATAGATGTTAATTTATCTTTAATTAGTGGAGCTTCAAATGTTGCACTTGCACCTAGAAAGCTTATGTCTGCCGTTGTTGAAACTTCTGTTGGCTTCCGGTAGGTAATGTCTAATACAGATGATAATTTATCTCCATATTTTGCTTGAAAACCACCTGCAGAAAAGTTAATATTTTGCACCATGTTTGGGTTTATAAAACTCAAACCCTCCTGTTGTCCGGATCGTATTAGAAATGGCCTGTAGACTTCAATACCATTTACATATACTAAATTCTCGTCAAAATTACCTCCTCTTACATTGTATTGAGTACTTAATTCATTGTTATTATTGACTCCGGGTAATGTCATTAAAATATTT
>JAQWOW010000164.1 GCA_029245665.1 Polaribacter sp.
TTCCATTGTGAAGAATACTTCACTGTTTCGGCATGTAGAATTTCAAAATATCGATAATTGTCTTTTAGAAACTTCACGTACACCAAATCCATTCCATCCAGAGACGTACCAGACATGAAACCAATTGCAAAAACCTCTTTCTTATTCATATATGCAAAAATAACAAAAGACTATTAAAAATATGATATTAAATTGATATATTTGAAGATAAAAAATACGAATACAATAAAAAAATAGCTGTCGATGGATTTTAACTATACAGATGAACACATCATGATTCGTGATGCTGCAAGAGATTTTGCACAAACAGAGTTGTTACCCGGTGTCATTGAGAGAGATCATAAGCAAGAATTCCCACAAGAATTGGTAAAAAAAATGGGGGATTTGGGTTTTATGGGAATTATGGTAGACCCAAAATATGGAGGAAGTGGTATGGATGCAATTTCTTATGTATTGATCATGGAAGAACTTTCAAAAATTGATGCCTCAGCATCAGTAATTGTTTCTGTAAATAATTCTTTGGTTTGCTATGGTTTGGAAGCTTTCGGAAATGAAGACCAAAAACAAAAATATTTAACAAAACTTGCAACAGGAGAATTTGTTGGTGCCTTTTGCCTAAGCGAACCAGAAGCAGGCTCAGATGCAACTTCACAAGCAACAACTGCAGAAGATAAAGGTAGTTACTACCTAATTAATGGCACAAAAAATTGGATTACAAGTGGCGGACGTGCAGATGTATATCTTGTAATCGCACAAACAGACAAAGAAAAAGGCCACAAAGGTATCAATGCTTTTATTATTGAAAAAGGAGCCGAAGGTTTTCATATTGGTCCAAAAGAAGACAAATTAGGAATTCGTGGATCAGACACCCACACCTTACAATTTAATGACGTAAAAGTATCGAAAGAAAATAGAATTGGTGAAGATGGATTTGGATTTAAATTTGCCATGAAAACGCTTTCAGGCGGAAGAATTGGGATTGCCGCACAAGCCCTAGGAATTGCAGCTGGTGGGTATGAATTGGCTTTAAAATACGCTAAACAGCGCAAAGCATTTGGAACTGAAATCTATAATCATCAAGCAATTGCCTTCAAATTAGCAGACATGCATACAGAAATTGAAGCTGCAAGAATGCTTGTTATGAAGGCCGCCTGGGACAAAGATCAGGGAAATAACTACGATATGTCTTCTGCAATGGCAAAACTTTATGCCTCTAAAGTTGCTATGGAGCAAACTGTAGAAGCTGTTCAAATCCATGGAGGAAACGGTTTTGTTAAAGAATATCATGTAGAGCGCTTAATGCGGGATGCAAAAATTACTCAGATTTATGAAGGAACCTCTGAAATCCAGAAAATTGTAATTTCTCGCGGAATTATCAAAGGATAAACATCTCATCATATATGTGGTTTTCAAAATTGCATCTTTTTAAAAGGGAATGTTTTTTAAAAGATCTTTTTAGGGCGTGTTTTTAAAAAAAACCGCGCTATTCACTGTATCTTTTCAAAGCTATCTTCTACAAAATCCCCCTGCTGCAACCTATAAATAGCTTTTTTTAGAGACGAATTAGTTCGTCATGCTCGTAATAACATTTTATTATAAGCGCTTTAAAAAGGATGCCGTTTCTATCGCTCACGCAGACCTCTCTACCTTCGGACCACAAAATTCAATATCATACAATTGCAACCCAGAAGCAGGGGCTATGTTTGGTAAAAATTTCCTATCATTATCTTCTTTCAAAGAAGCTTCAATAAACTGCAAAGTAAGATTTCCTTTTCCTAGCTCAATTAATGTAGCCATTATTAATCGTATCTGATAGCGTAAAAACCCTTTTCCTTTCACCTTTAATATATAGGACTCCTCAGGAAAAAAATTTGCCCTTAAAAGATCGTTTTCAACAACCTCACAAAGAGATATCGTTCTTTTAAAAATAGTTTTCTCAGAGGGTTTTGTGCAATATTTATGAAAATAATGCTCTCCTTCAAATAGTTTTGCACCTTGCATCATCAAGTCTATGTCAAGATTTTTTTCAATATTCACCAAAAAAGGGGCCGCAAAAGGATGATTTTTCTCCCCAAAAGAAAAATAATAATGATACTCTTTTACTTTAGGGGTATTGATAATATTAAAACGGCTGTCGACCTTATCAATCGAAATAGCCCTAAAATCGGGAGAAAAATTAGAATTTAAGGATGCAAGAAAAGAACCTTCTTCTATTAAAACATCCACAAACAACTGAATATAATACCTATTTGCAGAAACTTTAGCATCTGTTCTACCAACACCAATAGTCTTATATGCAACATCCTCAAAAACAAAAGACAGTGTTTTATCGACCATATCATGCAAGGTTTTTGCATTTGTTTGTTTTTGCCAACCAGAAAAACGAAA
>JAQWOW010000181.1 GCA_029245665.1 Polaribacter sp.
ATGCTTCTGCAATCTCTACGTTAACGAATAGTGGATATACTGCTTTTCAGATTTCCGCATGGAGACCTCAGGCTAAAATATTAGCTTTTTCGTCAGAAAAAAGAATTTTAGGAAAACTAAATTTACTATGGGGAGTGAAGGCTTTCTTTTACGATAAAAATTTAAGTACAGATGATACTGTTGTAGACATTAATAAAATATCTAAAGCAAAAGGCTTTCTTAAAGAAGGAGATTTAATGATTAACTTAACTTCTATGCCTGTAGAGGCCAAAGGAATGGTTAATACATTAAGAGTTTCTGAAATAGACTAAACAATTCACTACATTATATTTCAAAAAAGCATCCTATAATTATAGGATGCTTTTTTATTGGTTAAAATTCACGAATTGCTATTTTTAGCATCCCGAAAGTTTAGTTTTTAATGATGTAGAAAATAAAAAGAAGTTGTGTTACTTCTTTTAAAGGGTAAAAAAGACTAACTTTAAATGAATTTAAAACAATGTATTATGGCTATTAAAAGTTTTCAAGGTAAAAGAGATTCTAGTCAAAGGAAAGAGCAAGCAGTAACTTTAGTATCAGATTATATGACAAAAAAACTGATTACTTTTAAAGCTCATGATACCCTAGACCGTGTTATTGCACAATTAATTGCCTATAACATTTCTGGCGGGCCCGTTGTAAATGATAAAAATGAATTGATAGGGATAATTTCCGAAACAGATTGTATTAAGTATATCTCTGAAAGTAAATATTACAACATACCAGTAAAAAATAATAATATTGTTGAAAAACATATGGTTACAGATGTTGATACTATAGATAAAAATATGAATATTTTTGACGCAGCTTCTAGGTTTATTAGTTCACGAAGGAGAAGGTTTCCTGTTGTGGAAAACGGGAAATTAATAGGGCAATTAAGTCAGAAAGATGTTTTAAAAGCCGCAAATAAAGTGAAAGGAAATACCTGGAAATAATTTTTTGTAGATAAAAAAGATGTCTTCATCTAATTATCTTTAAACTCTCCAAAAATAGATTCTTACAACTACTTCGTTGTATTTTTATAGACCATGGTTTTTAATTTAAATTCAGTCGGAATTGATCAGACTCACCCTTCTGTTTTTCTCGACGAGCATCTAGTTTATTTTCCACTTTAAGTCGTTATTGCAAAATTTTTATTGAATTTTAAATGGGTTGTTAGCCCTTGTTTTAAAATGCGTTTTAGTTTAAATAATTGGGTACTAGTACGTATTTTTTATCTCAAAAAGTCTATATATCTTAGTATAGAAATAATATAAGACTGATTAATTAATAATAAAATTTAAATTTATGAAAACCCCTAAACTCTTATTATCGATAATAACTTTGTTAGTGATTGTATCATGTTCAACACAAGAAGAATCTGTTGTTCCAGAAGAAGTTGCTCCAGAAGAACAAGACCAATTTTTTATAACAATTACAGAAAATGCTCAAACATTAAGTATCAAGGCATCTTCTTATACAGAGTATCAACAGTATAAACTTATAGAACAGACTGCATTTCAAAATGGAGAAGAAATCGGAAAATACTATCCAGCTATAATTGATGGTGCTACACTTTATGGAATAGAAAATATCTCTGTTCAAAGGGCTTCGTCTAGTATGTCCATGTGGTCAAATCACGGAGAAGTTGAAGTTGCGAATTTTACTATAGATATTGAATCGTCTAATGAAAAAGATGTGATGTATGATCAAGAAGATATAACAAGAGAACTTTTTCAGATGCAAAATAATGTCTATCACCCGGTAGATTTGGGAGAACAAGAGGGTGGTTTAAATTTAATTAAAGAAAATTTTGATTTGGCGCAAATCAATATATCGTACAGTTTTA
>JAQWOW010000183.1 GCA_029245665.1 Polaribacter sp.
TTCAAATAGCTCACTAAAGTAGGTCTTCACTGCATGACCAAAGATAATTGGATCAGAAACTTTCATCATGGTAGCTTTCATATGAAGAGAGAGTAATGTACCTTCTTTATTTGCATCATCGATTTGTTCTTCTAAGAAAGAAAGTAACGCCTTTTTACTCATTACAGTGCTATCTATGATTTCTCCATCAATTAGAGCTAAATTTTCCTTCAATATTGTCTTTGAGCCATCATTAGTAATGTGAATAATGTCTATGCTTGTCGATTTTTCTATAGTTACAGATTTTTCATTATGAGCAAAATCTCCTTCACTCATTGTAGCTACATGAGTTTTTGAGTCAGCACTCCAAGCACCCATAGAATGAGGGTTTTTGCGGGCATAGTTTTTAATTGCTTTTGGAGCTCTTCTGTCTGAGTTTCCTTCACGTAAAACTGGATTTACCGCAGAGCCTTTTACTTTATTGTATTGCTCTAAAATTGCTTTATCTTTAATTGAGTTTGCTTCTTCTGGATAATCAGGTAAATTATAACCCAATGTTTGCAATTCAGAAATTGCTGATTTTAATTGAGGTACAGAGGCACTAATGTTCGGTAATTTAATAATATTTGCTTCTGGCTGTTTTGCTAAATCACCTAAAATAGCCAATGCGTCTTCAACTTTTTGATCTTCTGATAAATATTCAGAAAAATTAGCAAGTATTCTTGACGCTAAAGAAATGTCTTTTATTTCAATTTCTATGTTAGAAGTTTTCGTAAAAGCTTTTACAATAGGTAGGAAAGAGCGTGTTGCTAAGGCGGGAGCTTCATCTGTTTTTGTATATACGATTTTAGCTATTTTGCTCATTTTTAGTTGTTTTTAATATTCTGTAATAAAAAATTATATTTTTAACGAAATGCTTTTCGAAAAAAAGTGGAGCAAATTTATGAATTTTAAGTGATATTATTATTGATTAATTACTATTAATTGGTTGTTTTAGTAGCTATTTAATAATAAAAATAGGGTATTATTAAGAATGTAATTTTTTCTTAAAATAAAAGCCACATCCTACAATTTCTTGTAATGATATGGCTTCTTTGAAATAATTCTCTAGTACTGATTTGTATTGCTACAAATTCAAATAAGAATGGATCTTATATCTTTTCCGAAGAAAAAATTACTCTTTCATTATTTCAGGTTTGAAACATCTTAATTCTAAAAGTATTCACTTTTAAAGCTTTAAATATTTCAAATTGCTTTTAATTCATCTTTGTAAAATTTTACAACTATACATTTTAAAAAAGTATTCATTACTTACATAATTTTTCTTTTTTAAAGAATTCCTTTTTTATACCTTTTAAAGTAAAAATTTGAAATACAGATTTTATAAAAACAATATATAAAGAACGTTACTTTATTAAATTACTTAAAAATATCAAATTTCAATCTCGATTTAAATTTAAAATTTTAATTAGTAATTATATTCAAATATATAAATGATCTTTAAGAATACAAAAAAATTAACTAATTGTTAATCAACACGATATCAACTATAGTTGTGAACATTTGTTCATAAAAAAAACGTTGTGATAATCTACAACGCTTTTTTAAAATTTTTATGTTAAAGAAATTATCTTCTTTTTTCAGTAATTCTAGCTTTCTTACCAGTAAGTCCTCTAAAGTAGAAAATACGAGCTCTTCGTACTTTACCTCTTTTGTTAATTTCAATTTTTTGAATAGAAGGAAGATTTACAGGGAATATTCTTTCCACACCGACAGTACCAGACATTTTTCTGATTGTAAATGTTTCAGAAGCTGCAATTCCTCTTCTTTGGATTACAACGCCTCTAAAAAACTGAGTACGTACTTTTTCACCCTCTTTAATTTCGTAATAAACGGTGATTGTATCACCAGCAGCAAATTCTGCAAATTCTTTTCTTGCTACAAATTCGTCTTGAACAAATTTTACTAAAGATTCCATATCTTTTATTTTAATTGATTTTGTAAAACAACATTCACGATTTTTTCGTCAGAGGTTAATTTAGCGTTTGCAA
>JAQWOW010000188.1 GCA_029245665.1 Polaribacter sp.
TATGAAAAATCGTCGTTTGAAAACCTATTTTCTAGTGATAAAATGCCTGAGCCTTTTCAGTATTTAATTGATTCCGACAAGGTGTTGTTGTCACCACATGTAGGTGGGTGGACAATAGAGAGTAAAAAAAAATTAGCACAAACAATTGTTGCTAAAATTAAAGTAAAATTCATCTCGCCAAAAAAGCCTCAGAACAGCTTTTAATCAGTTTTTTTAAACATTATCGACCTCTCTAACAATCACTAAATACCTCTTTTTAAAATTATGCAAAGCTAACAATGAAAGGCAAGAACGCTAAAGTGCTTTTTCAATGGTTCAAAAAAAGGTGTTAAATTAGCAAACAAAACGAACATACGATTCGTTTTCTTATCAGAAAACAAATAATAATAATCAAAAATTAAAAAATGAAGATCCTATCCAATCATCCAACTGAAATATTAATATTATTATTTTTAATTGTTACGTTTCTGCAATCAGGGATTGATAAAATAATAGATTGGAAAGGGAATGTAGAATTTATAAAACATCATTTTAAAAATTCACCTTTTAGAAATAGTGTTCCTTTGCTGTTAGGAATTATTTTAATACTTGAAGTAGTGGCAGGTATTTTAATGATCATTGGAGCGTTTCAAATTTATACCTCCGGTGAAAAAGAAATCGCGCTTTTAGGAATAGCACTTTCTGGAATCACTTTAATATTTTTACTTATTGGTCAGCGTTTGGCAAAAGATTATGCAGGCGCCATGTCTTTAGCTGTCTACTTCATAATTTGTCTTTTAGGAGTTTTCTTGTTAAATAATTAAAATTGATATAATATTGATGTTTGAATAGATATTACTTATAAATAACTCGCCTCAGGAAACTGTTTTAAGCGCTTTATTGGTTCTATCAATATTCCTAAGCCAAAGTTTTAAAAAAATGGTTTTAATCGTTGTTAAAATCGTTTTTAATCACATAAATTAGTGAAGAAAACTCTGAAGTAGACCTTGCTTTTAAATTTGAAAGAAATCCTCTGTAAAAAGCATTGATTAAATTCATTTTTTTTGTTTTGTACTTTTCACTTAAAAGAGAGACATAATAAGAATCTAATTTCATTGGTATTGTTCTTTCAACATTCATTTGTTCTTTCGAAAAAATCTTATGAATAGATTGTTGAGAAAAATGCCATAGATGTCTAGGAACATCAAATGCAGCCCAAAATTCTTTATAATATTTTGCGTCGTAGCTTTTATAATTAGGAACCGCAATAAACAACCTTCCTTCATCAGAAAGAAGTTGTTTTAATGTAAAAATATAGTGAGACAAATTTTCTACGTGTTCTAAAACATGCCAAAGCGTTATTATTTCAAATTTTTGGTTTGAAAATTTTGATAAATCTTTCTGAAGTACAATTCCTTTTTTAGCGGCAATATTTCTAGCATTATTATCTGGCTCTGTTCCAAAAATATTCCAAGAATTATTTTTACAAACTTTTAAAAATTCTCCAGTTCCAGCACCAACGTCTAAAATATTCTTTTCTGGTCTAGACAAACTATTTTGAAGGCGTAAGCATTCATTAATTAATCCTAACTTCTTTTTAAGAGTAATGCTTTTTACGGCTTGATATAGTTTATCGAAAAATCTTTTTTTAGAATCTGTGTGTGAAATATAATCCGCACTTTTATAATATTTATCAAGATCATCCGGAACTGGAGAAGTTACTAACATCTCATAACCTGGATTAAACAACACCTTATAAGACTCTCCTGATACAGTAAAGTCTTTGCACTCTAAATAGGGTTCAAGTTTATTTCGAAAGTCACTTTTTTGACCCATAACTTTTTTCGTTATTGAATGTTCCACGAGGAACATCTGAGTTTTTGAACCAATCTATCTGCCCATATAAACCAATAAAACAGAAATATCACTTGGAGACACTCCGCTTATTCTGCTTGCTTGAGATATAGAGGTTGGCTGAATTTTGCTTAATTTTTCTCTAGCTTCGTAGGATAGAGATTTTACTTTTTGATAGTTGAATGAAGAAGGAATTATAACATTCTCTAGTCTGTTAAGTTTGTCTGCGTTGTTTTTTTCTTTTTCGATATAACCAGAATATTTTAAATGAATTACAGCCTGCTCAATAACTTCTTTATCAATAGAATTTTCAGTAATAAACATTGATAATTTTTGAATGTTTTTAAAATCAGAGAACTCTAACTGTGGTCTTGCGGCAATCTTATAAAGCTTCATTGATTGATTGATTAGAGAAAGGTTTTTTTCTTTTAAAATTGGATTTATCTCCGCTTGATGAACACTAGTTTCTTGCAGAAACTTAATTAATAAGTCGGTTTTTTCTTGCTTTTCTATGACTCTATCTAATCTTTCTTTAGACGCTAAACCTAATTTAAAACCTATTGGAGTTAATCTTAAATCAGCATTGTCTTGTCTGAGTAGGGTCCGATACTCTGCTCTTGAAGTAAACATTCTATAGGGTTCCTCAGTGCCTTTGGTGATTAAATCATCAATTAAAACTCCAATGTATGCTTCATTTCTCTTTAAAACAAAAGGTTCTTTATCTTGGGTTTTTAAAGCTGCATTTACACCTGCCATTAACCCTTGTGCAGCGGCCTCTTCATAACCTGTTGTACCGTTAATTTGACCTGCAAAAAATAAATTTTTAATCAACTTTGTTTCCAAAGAATGTGTCAATTGTGTCGGTGGAAAATAATCGTACTC
>JAQWOW010000193.1 GCA_029245665.1 Polaribacter sp.
ATAAATGCCCCTATCAGTTCATTTGGAATTCTTCTGTTAATCATTTTTGGAGCGTGCTCTTTTACTTCCTCATTTGGAGCAGTAATCGTATCTGTTAATTTTCCTAAAATATGCAAACGACCGTCTCTTGCTTGTTTTAGTGCATTTACTAAAATTTCGTAGCTCAATCCTTTTACTTTGATATCCATTTGACAGGCAGTAATTCCTTCAGAGGTTCCCGTAACTTTAAAATCCATATCTCCTAAGTGATCTTCATCACCTAAAATATCTGATAAAACGGCATAACGATCTCCGTCAGAAATTAATCCCATTGCAATTCCAGAAACTGGTCTTGTCATTTGTACACCTGCATCCATTAATGCCATGGTTCCTGCACAAACAGTTGCCATAGAAGATGAACCGTTGGATTCTAAAACTTCAGAAACGACTCTTACTGTGTAAGGACAATCTTCTGGGATCATTCCTTTTAGTCCACGTTGCGCCAAATTACCATGACCAACTTCTCTACGAGAGGTTCCTCTTAAAGGTCTTGCTTCACCGGTACAAAAAGGAGGGAAGTTATAGTGTAAATAGAAATTTTCTTCGCCTTCATAAGATGGCATATCTATTTTATTTGCATCTCTTGATGTTCCTAAAGTAACGGTTGCTAAAGCTTGTGTCTCTCCACGCGTAAAAATAGAGGAACCGTGAACAGATGGTAAATAATCTACTTCACACCAAATTGGTCTTATTTCATCTGTTTTACGTCCGTCTAAACGAAGTCCTTCAGACAACGTTAATTCACGAACAGCATTTTTTTGAGATTTGTTAAAGTATTTCCCAACTAAATCTCCATACTCTTCTAATTCTTCTTCTGTAAATGAAGCTTTTAATTCTTCCTTTACTTCAGAAAAGGCAGCACTACGTTCTGCTTTAGAAGTTCCTTTCTTAGCAATTGCATAACATTTATCGTAACAAAAGTCATTTATTTTGGCTGCTAATTCATCATCTTCTCTTTCTCCTTCGTATTCTCTAGTTTCTTTTTTCCCGAAAGCTTCAGCTAAACGAATTTGAGCAGCACACTGAACTTTAATTGCTTCATGTGCAAATTTAATTGCATCGGCCATTTCTTCTTCAGAGATCTCATCCATTTCTCCTTCAACCATCATTACTGAATCGGCTGAAGCTCCAATCATCATATCAATATCAGATGCTGCTAATTGTGTTCTATTTGGGTTGATTATAAATTCTCCGTTTACTCTTGCAACACGTGCTTCTGAAATAGGACATTCAAAAGGGAAATCACTTAATTGTATTGCTGCAGAAGCTGCTAAACCTGCCAATGCATCTGGCATTACATCCTCGTCATGAGACATTAATTGAATCATTACTTGTACTTCTGAGTGATAATCTTTTGGAAATAATGGACGTAAAACTCGGTCAACAAGACGCATTGTTAGTACTTCACCATCACTTGGTCTTGCTTCTCTTTTGAAGAAACCTCCCGGGTATCTTCCTGCAGCAGCAAATTTTTCTCTATAATCTACAGTTAATGGTAAGAAATCTACGGGGCTTTGTTTGTAATTAGATACAACTGTACATAATAACATAGCTTTTCCCATTTGAACAACAACTGAACCGTGCGCTTGTTTCGCTAATTTTCCGGTTTCTAGTGAGATGGTTCTTCCATCTCCGAGGTCTATCACCTCTCTAAATACTTTTGGAATCATAAAATCTTAATTATAATTTTTAATTACTTTTTGTTGTTGTGTTGTTGCTTATTGTTACAATGGAAATTCAAAAATGTTGTTACTATCTTTGATTTTTTATATGAATTCTGTTTGTTAGTCAGAATTTGATTTTTTTTAAAATAAAAAAAGAGGCACGTATGTAGCGCCTCTTTTGTCAGAATTATTTTCTAATTCCTAATTCTTTAATGATTGCACGATATCTATTGATTTCTGTTTTCTTGAGATAATCTAATAAACTTTTACGCTTTCCTACTAACTTTACTAACGAACGCTCAGTATTAAAATCTTTACGATTTTTTTTAAGATGTTCTGTTAGGTGATTAATTCTGTGCGTGAATAATGCAATTTGACCTTCTGAAGAACCCGTGTCGTTTTTCCCTTTACCGTGTTTTTCGAAGATGCTTTCTTTTACTTCTTTAGTTAAATACATTCCAATATTATTTAAATGATTTTTATGTATGTCAATGATGTTTTCATCGAAGCTGCAAATATATAATTATTTTTTTTAATAAAACTTTACAAAAGGGGTTCTTTTATTGGTTTTAGTTGAAATACAATAAAGCAGATACTTGTAAACGTTGTTTTAAGCTCTTACAGGGATATTTTGTATTAAGTCTATGTATAAATTAATTTGTTTTTTTAAATCTTTACGCTCATAAATAGCGTCTAAAAAACCATGTTCTAATACAAATTCAGATTTTTGAAAACCTTCAGGCAAGTCTTTCCCTGTTGTGTCTTTTACAACTCTTGGTCCTGCAAAAGCGATGAGTGCATTTGGTTCTGCAATATTGATGTCACCTAACATCGCATAAGATGCTGTAGTACCTCCAGTTGTTGGATCTGTACACAAAGAAATATAGGGTATTTTAACTTCTGCTAATTGTGCTAGTTTTGAGGACGTTTTTACCAATTGCATTAATGAAAGAGAGGCTTCCATCATTCGGGCACCTCCGGATTTAGAAACCATTAAAAAAGGGAACTTATTTTTTATTGAATAATCTATGGCTCTTGCTATTTTTTCTCCAACAACAGATCCCATAGAACCTCCAATAAAACTAAAATCCATTGCTGCAATTACGATCTCTTTGCCCAAAGACAAACCAACAGCAGTTCTCACCGCGTCATTAAGTTTTGTTTTTTCTTGTGCAGCCTTTAACCTGTCTGGATATTTTTTTGTGTCTTCAAATTTTAAAGGATCCTTAGAAGATAATTTTTCATTTAATTCTGTAAACTTGTTATCATCAAAAAAGAGTTCGAAATATTCTTTACTTCCTATTCTTACATGGTAGCCATCCTCTGGACTTACATATAGATTTCTTTTTAATTCTTCAGTATCAATTATTTTTCCACTAGGAGTTTTGTACCACAAACCTTTTGGAGTATCTTTTTTGTCTTCAGTTAAAGTTTGTATTCCTTTATCCGTTCTTTTAAACCAAGCCATATTAAATGTTGTATTTTGTTTGTTCTAAATTTATAATCAAAAGTAGAATGTCAATTTAAAGTACAAATGTAAAAGTTTTTTCTTAAAAGTACCTTTTTTGATGCTTAAAGTAAAAAAAAAGCACCTTGATAAAACCAAAGTGCTTTTTTTAAAAAATAGATGTATTATAAAGTATCTATGTTATTTAAATCTGTAAAAGCTTGTTTTAAACGTTCTTTAAAAGTAGCCTCACCTTCACGCAACCATTTTCTTGGGTCATAGTGTTTCTTGTTAGGTTGATCAGCACCATCAGGATTTCCAATTTGAGTTGCTAAGTATGCAGAATTTCCTTGCATGTAGTCTCTAATTCCTTCAGTAAAGGCAAATTGTAAATCGGTATCAATGTTCATTTTAATAACACCATAGCCAATTGCTTCTCTAATTTCTTCAACCGAAGAACCAGATCCTCCGTGAAAAACAAAATCAATATGATTTTCCGAAACACCGTATTTTTTTGTAATAAACTCTTGAGAATTTTTTAAGATTTTTGGAGTTAATTTTACGTTTCCTGGTTTATAAACACCATGAACATTTCCAAAAGCTGCTGCAATCGTAAATTGAGGTGAAACTTTTAACAATTCTTCGTAAGCGTAGGCAACTTCTTCTGGTTGTGTATACAATTTAGAAACATCTACATCCGAATTGTCTACACCATCTTCCTCACCACCTGTAATTCCTAGTTCAATTTCTAAAGTCATACCCATTTTACTCATTCTTGCTAAATAACTTTTACAAATTTCAATATTTTCCTCCAAAGGCTCTTCAGATAAATCAATCATGTGAGAACTGTAAAGAGATTTTCCAGTCTCTTCAAAGTGTTTTTCACTTGCATCTAATAATCCGTCAATCCAAGGCAATAATTTTTTTGCTGCATGATCTGTGTGTAAAATTACCGGAACACCATAGGCAACTGATAATTCATGTATGTGTTTTGCACCTGCAATTGCACCGGCAATAGCAGCCTTTTCAACTTCATTAGACAAGCCTTTACCTGCATTAAATTGAGCTCCTCCATTTGAAAACTGAATGATTACTGGAGCATTTAAGTCTCTTGCAGTTTCTAAAACACCATTAATGGTATTAGAACCAATAACATTTACTGCTGGTAAAGCAAATCCTTTTTCTTTGGCAAGATTAAAAATTTCTTGAACTTCTTTTCCAGTTGC
>JAQWOW010000195.1 GCA_029245665.1 Polaribacter sp.
TAAACAAAGCGAATGCTATTAAAGTTAAAACTCAAATTGCAATTTTACAAAAAGCTGCTATTCAAAACGAAAATTTATTTGACAAGATCATGGAGGCAAGCAAAGTATGTTCTTTAGGACAAATTACTGGTGCCTTATTTGAAGTTGGCGGACAATACAGACGAAATATGTAGCTTTTATGAATCTTGAAACTATAAAAATTTTAGGTGACTAAAAATCAATTTACGAACAAAATAGTAACCAATTTGGGTTTAAAAAATAATAAGAACTGCAAATTTATGTACCCCTTCTGTGAACTATACGTGAACAGTCTATTTCTTTTAGTTTGGTATAGACAACAACCTCTCTAGGCGCTCTAATCTTTTTTCTTGCGCTTTGATTTTACTATCTTGCTCTTTGAATTTACTATCTTGCTCTTTGATTTTACTATCTTGCTCTTTGATGGCATTGACAAGAATAGGAACCAATCCTAAATAATTTACAGCCAACATTTTATTAGAATCTTCACTGACCAATTCTGGAAATACTTTTTGAATATCTTGAGCCAAGACACCAATCTTTTGTTTGCCGTCTTTTTTCATAATATAAGACTTACCATCTATCAATAATAATTTGGCAAGCGTAGCACCCAATGATACGATGTTTGCTTTGAGTCTTGCATCTGAAGAAACGACAATATCACCATTCACTGTTAAATGACTGCTTACGGTTGTCTCTCCGTTAAATAGTACTTTAAAAGCATCGTTCTTTGCATTAGACGCTGTTCCATTACCAATAACAAAAGCAGTATTTGCAGGGTTATAGTATGTTGCACTGCTGTTTGGAATAGTCTCCGTAGAACCCGCATCATTGTATTGCCCAATCACTAAAGAAGCATAATCACTTGCTGTTGTTTGTTTTCCCATTGCTGTGGAAGATTCTCCAATTGCTGTTGTAGAATAGCCTGTTGCTGTGGAAACAGCTCCATTTGCTTTTGAATTGTGACCCATTGCGGTAGTATAATTTCCACTTGCATTTGAATTGTAACCCATTGCTGTGGAATAATTTCCATTTGCTTGTGAATAATAACCCAATGCTGTGGAATAATCACCACTTGCTAATGTTTCAGAACCCATTGCTGTGGAAATAGTTCCACTTGCTGTTGTAGATTTACCCATTGCTAAAGAATTAGTTCCGCTTGCTGTTGTAAAATAGCCCATTGAGGTAGAATTATATGCACTTGCTGTTGTTCCATGTCCTATTGCTGTAGAAAGATCTCCAATTGCTTTTGAATTGTGACCCATTGCGGTAGTAAAATCTCCACTTGCAATTGAATTGTGACCCAATGCGGTAGAATAATATCCACTTGCAATTGAATTGTGACCCAATGCTATGGAACTTTCTCCATTTGCTTTAGAACCATAGCCCATTGCTGTAGAATGAGTTCCGGTTGTTTCTGTACCATAGCCCATTGCTGTGGAAGCTGTTCCACTTGCTTTTGTGTCTCTTCCCATTGCTGTAGAATGAGATCCGCTTGCTTCTGAAAGATAGCCCATTGCTGTGGAAGTATGTCCACTAGCTGTTGTAAGATAGCCCATTGCCGTAGAAGATGCTCCAGTTGCTTGACCTTTTGCTGATAGTGTAATTAGAAATACTAAAATTATAACCCCTTTTTTCATTTTAATTTATTTAAAGTTCACCTACTGTCTAGATTATAAACTAGGAAGTAGAAATTAAATTGATGGGGGGAAATTTAGAGGCAATAAATATTTACTTCAATATACAAAAAATAAATAAATAAAAAAAATTGTACAAAAAGTTATTAAATATGCCAAACAGCATCATAATAAAAACCTTTTGAATTGATGTGTAATATAAAGATTCAACAGCGCTACTAAAACTCGAGTTAGAAATCATGTATTCCTTTTTTTAATATTGAAGCTGTAAAAGTTATAGTTTACTAAAAACCAATTCACGAACACAATCTTAACCAACCTGAGTTCAAAACAAAATTAAGAGCTGCAAATTAATGCAACCTCTTTTATGTAATTTAAGTGAATATTAGATTTATTTTAGTTCAGTTTAGACACCAACTTCTCTGGCGATCTAATCTCTTTTCTTGCGCTTTCATTTTACTATCTTGCGCTTTAGCGGTATTCACAAGAACTGAGACCAATTTCATACATCTTATAAATACCCATAATATAAAAATAAAATCTTATTGAAGAACGACACAAGAATACCTGTTTTTAGGTTAATTTAAGTACTTTTATCTTTTAAATGTAAACTGTGAAAAAGAAAGATCTTATTAGTAAAGAATTAAACGATTTTTACAACAAGGCTTCAGAAGAAACTAGGTTGGAAAAGGGAATGGGGATTTTTGAGTTTGAACGAATTAAAGAGCTCATCGAAGAACATATTACTAAACCCAACGCTACGATTGTTGATGTTGGCGGTGGAACAGGAAAATACGCTGAATGGTTGGCAAAAAACGCACATAATGTTCATTTGGTAGAGCCTGTACTAAAACACATTAAACTTGCTGAAAAAAGAGCTAAAAAACTTAAAAATCCATTTTCTATTACTGTTGGTGAAGCTAAAAATCTGCCTTTTAAAAACAATTCTGCAGATTTGGTTATTCTTCACGGTCCGTTGTATCATTTGCAAAAAAGAGAAGATAGGATATCGGCCATCATTGAAGCAAAACGAGTGGTAAAAAAAGGAGGCATTATTCTGGGATTCGCAATCAACGCAACAGCATCAACTCTTGTTGGTTTAATGAATGGAATGATTCATGCAAACTCTTTTTTTGATATGTGCAAAGAAGAACTGACTACAGGTATTCACAATGCCCCAAAAGATTTTCCTTTTTTATTGGCTGATGCTTTTTATCATAAACCACAAGAATTAAAAGCAGAGTTTATAGAGCAAGACCTCAATTTCATAAACCTTTTTGCAGTAGAAGGAATGATTTGGTTAGACAATGAATACTTTGCAAATATGATTGACAAGAAAAAATCTAAAACATTAAAAGCATTGCAACGCCTCACACA
>JAQWOW010000241.1 GCA_029245665.1 Polaribacter sp.
CAACGTTCTTTTACTTGATAATGAAGGAAGTGTAGTGATTGGCGCCCCAGCTATAGAAGGAGCTTCAGTAACAGCTCAAATTCTAAGTCACTTAAAAGGTGATAAAGTAATCGTCTTCAAAAAGAAAAGAAGAAAAGGTTATCAAAAGAAAAATGGACACAGACAGTATTTAAGCGAGATTCAGATTGAGTCGATTGCTGCTACTGGTGTAAAAAAATCAGCAAAAAAAGCTGCTGCTCCTAAAAAAGCTGCTGCTCCAAAGGCTGAAGTAAAAGAAACAACAACAGATTATAGTTCTATGACTGTAGCACAATTAAAAGCAGCTGCTAAAGAACAGGGTATCTCTGGATATACTTCTTTAAAGAAAGCTGAATTAATTGCTGTTTTAACAAAATAAGAATTTCAATTTTAAAACCATAGATCATGGCACATAAAAAAGGAGTAGGTAGTTCGAAGAATGGTAGAGAATCAGAATCGAAACGTCTAGGAGTAAAAATATTTGGAGGACAAGCTGCAATTGCAGGGAATATCATAGTTCGTCAAAGAGGAACAACTCACAATCCAGGTGAAAACGTTTACATGGGTAAAGATCATACTTTACATGCAAAAGTAGATGGAGTAGTTGAGTTCAGAAAGAAAAAAGACAACAGGTCTTATGTTTCTATAACACCATTTGAAGTTTAAGAAAATTTCTATTTTATAAAACTAAAAAGTTCAAGCATTGATTTGCTTGAACTTTTTTTTATTTTAAAACAAATCTGTTTTGTACTTTTACTCACATGAAAACTGTATACAATATTATTGTTTTTATTGCTTCTCTTTTTCTACCAATAATCGCTTTGTTTAATAATAAAATAAAACTTTTTGTTGCTGGGAGAAAAGAATCATTTGGTAAAATTGAAGCACTAAAAAACTCAAAAACGATTTGGTTCCACGCAGCCTCTTTAGGAGAGTTTGAACAAGCAAGACCCATTATAGAAGAAATTAAAAACAACTATTTTGAGTACAAGGTTTTAGTTACTTTTTTTTCGCCATCAGGATATGAAATCAGAAAAAACTACGATTTAGCAGATGTTGTTTGCTATTTGCCTCTAGATTCTAAGTCTAATGTTCGGAAATTTATACAAAAAGTAAATCCTACTTTGGTGCTATTTATAAAGTATGAGTTTTGGCCCAACCTTTTAAATGAATTAAAAAAGAATTCAATTAAAACGATTTTAGTATCGGGGATTTTTAGAAAAGAGCAAACTTTCTTTAAAAATTATGGAAGTTTTATGCGGAAACCCTTACAAGCGTTTCATCACTTTTTTGTGCAAGACAATACTTCAAAAGAATTGCTGAAATCTATTAGTTTTAAAAATACAACTGTTACAGGTGATACTCGTTTTGATAGAGTATATAAGATCTTAGAACAAGATAATACCCTAGATTTCATTACTGATTTTAAAAACAATCAATACACCATTGTAGCAGGGAGTACTTGGCAAGAGGATGAAAAATTATTAGTAAATTACATTAATAATGAGGCATTGGATAATGATAAATTTATTATTGCTCCTCATAATATGAAGCAAGAAGCTTTTATAGAATTACAGGATTCGATTCATAAAAAGGTTGTTTTATTTTCAGAAAAAGAAGGAAAAAATCTATCTGAATACACTGTTTTTATTATTGACACAATAGGAATTCTAACAAAAATATACGCTGCTGCAGATGCAGCTTATGTTGGTGGAGGTTTAAAAACGGGCTTGCACAATATTTTAGAACCAGCAACTTTTGGAATTCCTGTAGTGATAGGGAACAACTATGAAAAATTTAAGGAAGCTACTGATTTAGTTGCTTTAAAAGGGTGTATTTCGATATCTAATCAAGACGAGTTTTCAAACACTTTCATGAAATTAAAATCAGATGAAAATCATAGAAGGTCCACCGGTAAAATCAATCAACAATACATTCAAGAAAACCGAGGTGCTACAAAAATTATTATGAACTATTTAAAAACTCAATTGTAAACATGAATTTTATTTTAGAGCCATGGCCCTGGTATGTTGGGGGGCCACTTATTGCAACCACATTATTTTTCTATTTTTATTTTGGAAAAAATTTTGGTGCTTCTACAAATTTTGAAACTTTATGCACCATGGCGGGAGCAGGAAAATTTTCTGATTACTTCAAAAAAAACTGGAAAGAACGTGATTTTGCATTGCTGTTTGTGATTGGTTTAATCATCGGAGGTTTTATCTCTTCAATCTATTTAATTCCAAATCAAAACATCGATTTAAACCCAACAACAGTGAAAGAATTAACAAATTTAGGATTTTCTAATGTAGGATCTCAGTATTTTCCGGATGAAATTTTTGGAGATGAGATCTACTTTTCTCTAAAAGGATTTTTAATCCTTTTAGTTTCAGGAGTTCTTATTGGTTTTGGAACGCGGTATGCAGGTGGGTGCACTTCCGGACATGCAATTACAGGTTTAAGTAGCCTACAATTACCGTCTTTATTGGCAGTAATCGGTTTTTTTATTGG
>JAQWOW010000222.1 GCA_029245665.1 Polaribacter sp.
AAAAGGCTTCCGTCTATTTTACCGCCAATGACCCTTCAAGAAGCTTTGGAAACCACAAAAATTCATTCTGTGGTCGGAAATACAAAAAATAACGGATTGCTATACCAACGTCCATTTCGAAGCCCGCATCATACCATATCAAACGTAGCTCTAGTTGGAGGGGGGCAATATCCAAGACCAGGAGAAATTTCCCTTTCGCACAACGGTGTCTTGTTTTTAGATGAGTTGCCAGAATTTAAAAGAGATGTTTTGGAAGTAATGCGACAGCCTTTAGAAGATAGAGACGTGACTATTTCGAGGGCAAAGTTTACCGTTACCTATCCGTGTAGTTTTATGTTGGTGGCAAGTATGAATCCGAGTCCGAGTGGATATTTTAACGACCCGAATTCTCCAATGACCTCTTCACCTCAAGAAATGCAGCGTTATTTGAGTAAAGTTTCTGGCCCTTTATTAGACCGTATTGACATTCACATAGAAGTAACTCCGGTGCCTTTTGAAAAACTATCTGAAGAGCGAAAGGGAGAATCTTCTATTACCATTAGAAAACGAGTTACTACCGCAAGAGAGCTTCAGTCGGCAAGATTTACGGAGTTCGAAAACGTACACTACAATGCGCAAATGAGTGTAAAACAAATTCGTGCCTTTTGTAAATTATCCGATGAAAGTAAAACATTGTTAAAAATAGCTATGGAGAAATTAACCCTTTCTGCCAGAGCCTATGACAGAATTCTAAAAGTTTCCCGGACTATTGCAGATTTAACAAATGCTAAAAATATCGCTCCAAATCATATTGCAGAAGCCATTCAATATAGAAGTTTAGATAGAGAAGGCTGGTTGGGGTAAATGTTGATCCTTTCTTTACATGAAAAACCCTCACAAATGAATGAGAGGGTTTTACAGTTTTAATTGTTAAATTTATCTATTCAGAAAATAGATAGATTTAATACCTATAATGTTCTGGTTTGTACGGACCTGCTTGAGTTACCCCAATATATTCTGCTTGATCTTTACGAAGTTCTGTTAGTTCTACACCAATTTTTGCTAAGTGTAAAAAAGCTACTTTTTCGTCTAAATGTTTTGGCAACATATACACTTTGTTCCCATAGGCTTTCGCATTGTTCCAAAGTTCTATTTGCGCTAAAGTTTGGTTTGTAAATGAATTCGACATTACAAAACTAGGATGCCCGGTTGCACAACCCAAATTCACCAAACGCCCCTCAGCTAATAAAATAATATCATTACCATTGATATTGTATTTATCTACTTGAGGTTTAATTTCCACTTTTTCACTGTTTGCGTTTAAATAAGGAACATCAATTTCATTATCAAAATGACCAATATTAGCAACAATTACTTTGTCTTTCATTGCTTCAAAATGCTCTCCACGAACAATTCCTTTATTTCCAGTTGTTGTTATGATAATGTCAGAATTTGCAACAACCGTCTCTAATTTCTTCACTTCAAAACCGTCCATTGCTGCTTGCAACGCACAAATAGGATCAATTTCTGTAACGGTTACAATAGAACCAGCACCTTTAAAAGAGGCTGCGGTACCTTTTCCAACATCACCGTATCCACAAACCGTTACTCGTTTTCCTGCCAACATAATATCCGTTGCTCTTCGAATCGCATCTACTGCAGATTCTTTACACCCGTATTTATTGTCAAATTTCGATTTTGTAACTGAATCGTTGATATTAATGGCAGGCATTGGTAAGGTTCCGTTTTTAACACGTTCGTACAATCTGTGAACTCCAGTAGTAGTTTCTTCTGACAAACCATTGATTCCTGCAGCCAACTCTGGATATCGATCTAACACCATATTGGTTAAATCTCCACCATCATCTAAAATCATATTCAATGGTTTTTTGTCTTCCCCAAAAAATAAGGTTTGCTCAATACACCAATCAAATTCTTCTTCATTCATACCCTTCCAAGCATAAACAGGTGTACCCGTTGCAGCTATTGCCGCTGCAGCCTGATCTTGAGTAGAGAATATATTACAAGAACTCCAAGTAACTTCTGC
>JAQWOW010000232.1 GCA_029245665.1 Polaribacter sp.
GTATAAATAACAACCATCTGCATTCCCTTCAAAAGTATCTAACATTATTTTTGCCGACAAAAAAGTATAGGTAGATGAATCTGAAATAGATGGATTTACACCACCGAATTCGCCAAAATACTGTAAATCTTGAATATTATCTGCTGGATTGAATTTCATAATTGATTGTTTTTGTATTCACAAAACAACAACATAAAAGAAAATAAATCAATTAAAATAGTATTTTATAGTTTATTTATCTAAATTTATACTTTTAATTAGATTTAAAATCTATTTTAAGAAAGAATAGCATCTCTTTACAGAAAATTTAAACCCATGATATTAGATTTTACAGATAAAAAGCTCCTTAATTTGCTGCAACATGACAGCAAACAAACAACCAAACAACTTTCTTTGCAATTAAACCTTTCGGTAACTGCTGTTTATGAGCGTATCAAAAAATTAGAAAAAGGAAATGTCATTCAAAAATATGTAGCAATCGTCAATAAAAATAAAATTGAAAAATCTTTTCTAGTGTTTTGTCACATCAAACTGATGCAACATTCTAAAGAATATGTTACGACTTTTGAAAGAGAAGTCTTAAAATTAGAAGAGGTTTCGGAGTGTTTTCATGTAAGTGGTGCTTATGATTATATCTTAAAAGTGTATGTCAAAGATATGGATGAGTACCGAGAATTTATGGTTAAAAAGTTAACTGCCATTAAATATATTGGCAGTACCCAAAGTACTTTTGCCATTGAAGAAGTAAAAAATACCACACTCATTAGCACATAAAAAAACCAAAACGTTTGTTTTGGTTTTTTTATCTATTCGTAATTCAATTCCTATTTCGTTGCGTGTGATCCGTCACAATATCCATTTGAATCTTGAGTGTTACCACATCCACAAGTTGGTCTGTCTACTTTAGTTGATTTCATATTTTTTATAGTTTAAAATTAATATTATTTATCTAAGAACGACTACAAAAGACATCTCCATTAAGTCATTTATAAATTTATCTTTTAATCCTTCTATCCATCTTTTAGATCCATATTTCACATTAAAATCTGCTCTATCCACATTAAAAACATCACTTTTAAAAGTAGTTACTCCACCTTCTGATGAAATCGTAGCAGGAATTGTAATACTTTTTGTAACATCTTTAATTTGTAGATTACCTGTTACGGCTAATTTACCTTCTGCTTCTTCTACATTTGTAATTTCAAATTTAGAAGTTGGGTATACAGCGATATCAAAAAAGTCGGGTGCTTTTAAATGTCCTTCTATTTTTCCTGCACCAGCGCTTCCAGCCATGTCAACATTTGTAATTGTATTCATATCTATTACAAATTCACCCCCTTTTAAAACTCCTTCTTCAATTAACATTCCTCCGCTTTGAAGGGCTACTGTTCCATTATGAGAACCTGTAGGCTTGCTACCTTTCCATGTTAGCACAGAAACAGCAGTATCTACATTATTTAGGGTGGCAATATTTGTTTCAACTTTTACTGCTTCTTTTACTGCTACTTTTTCTTTCTTCTCACCTTTACATGCAGTTAAAAGTGCTGCAAAGACAACTAATGATAAAACTATTTTTTTCATTTTTTGTATGTATTTTAAATTTTATTAATTTTATTTTCCATGGCAAATATATGTTTTTTATTTTCCAGGGAAAATAAAATTGTATTTTTTTTGATAAAATTAACAGTTATCGACAGTGAAAAGCTATTCTTTTATTTTGGAATCGATAATAATGGTAACTGGTCCATTATTTAATAACTCAACTTTCATATCTGCACCAAATTCTCCTGTTTGCACTTTCTTGTTCAATGCTGTTTCTAAAGAACTTACAAATTGATGATATAAAGGAATTGCCACCTCTGGTTTTGCCGCTTTTACATAACTTGGTCTGCTCCCTTTTTTGGTAGATGCATATAGGGTAAATTGACTCACTACAAGCACGTCTCCATCAACATCGATTAGTGATTTATTCATCACATCCTGCGCATCGTTAAATATTCGAAGATTCAATACTTTTCTAACCAACCAATCAATATCTTGTTGAGTATCGTCATTT
>JAQWOW010000277.1 GCA_029245665.1 Polaribacter sp.
GCTAAAAGTTTATTTAAAAAAGAATTAGAATGGATGCGAAAGCAACCAAAAGCGAGAACTACAAAATCGAAATCTAGAATCGATGATTTTTACCAAATTAAAGAAAAAGCACATCAACGAAGAAAAGACCATCAAGTTCAATTAGAAATAAATATGGAGCGTTTAGGGAGTAAAATTTTGGAACTCCATAAAGTATCTAAATCTTTTGGAGACAAGAAGATCTTAGAGCGTTTCGATTATGTTTTTAAGCGTGGAGAACGTTTAGGTATTATTGGTAAAAACGGAACAGGGAAGTCTTCATTTTTAAATATTATTACCCAAAAAGCACCTTTAGATGGGGGTAAAGTGATTTTGGGTGAAACTGTAAAATATGGCTACTATACACAAGCCGGAATTGAGATCAAAGAAGGTCAGAAAGTAATTGAGGTTGTAAAAGAATTTGGAGAATTTATTCCGCTTTCCAAAGGAAGAAAAATTTCTGCATCACAATTATTAGAACGCTTTTTATTTGACAAAAAGAAACAATATGATTTTGTTGAGAAACTCTCTGGGGGAGAACAAAAGAGATTGTATTTGTGTGCTGTTCTAATTCAGAATCCCAATTTCTTAATTTTAGATGAACCTACAAACGATTTAGATGTTGTTACCCTAAATGTGCTTGAAAACTTCTTATTAGATTATCCAGGAAACCTTTTGGTAGTATCGCACGATCGCTATTTTATGGATAAAATTGTAGATGCCTTATTTGTTTTTAGAGGAGAAGGAGTTGTAGAGAATTTTCCTGGAAATTATTCCGACTTTAGAGCCTATGATGTTTCTGCTCCAAAAGAAATAAAGAACGAAAAAACAATTGAAAAAATTGAGAAAAAGAATCCGAAAAATGCTTTAAGTTACAATGAAAAAAGAGAATTTGGTTCTTTAGAAACAGATATCGAAAAACTTCAAAGAAAAAAAGCAACAATTGAAGCTCAGTTTTTAAATGTAGAAATTGAAGCTGATGATATTGAAAAAAAATCTCAAGAATTGCAAGAAATAATTTCCAATATCGAACAAAAAGAGGAACGTTGGTTTGAGCTTTCTATGAAATTAGAAGGTTAATTTACACCTACAATATCTTTTTCTTTCAACAATTCTTGATTGTTAAATCGCAATAAAATTTGGGCCACAGCGATGGTATCTTTTTCGCAATAACTTACAATTCTTTGCAGGTTTTTTTCCTTGTAATAAACGTTTGCAACTTCACTGCCATTGATATCATCTTTTGGAGACGAAATGCCTAAAATAGCCGTTAAAAGTTTCAAAGACGTATACTGTTTGTAATCTCCAAACTTCCATATTTCTAAAGTATCTAAATGCGGTACTTCCCAGGGTTTTTTTCCAAATAGATTTAATTTATGTGGCAATTCTATTTGATGTATAATCATTCTTCTTGTTATAAAAGGAAAATCGAACTCTTTTCCGTTGTGCGCGCATAAAACATGGCTCTTTTTTGTAAAATATGTTTCTAACAATACTTTAAAGTCGGTTAAAATCTGATGCTCGTCATCACCAAAAAAAGAAGTTAAACGCAATTGTTTTTTATTTTGGACCGCTACAAAATAACCCACCGAAATACAGATTATTTTACCAAATTCTGCCCAAATACCTGCCCGCTCATAAAACTCCTCTGCTGTATGTTCTTCTTTACGTTGGTAGTGTGTTTTTTTTTCGAAAAGTTCTTGAGTTTCTTTCGATAACTCATTCCACTGTTCTTTTTCTGGGACAGTTTCTATATCTAAAAATAGAATATCATTGAGTTTTACAGACAAATTCATAGCAATAGGGATTTCTTTTTCAATCTAAATATACAAAAAAAGCTCCGAATATATTCGGAGCTTTTATCATACGTAGATTTTATACTGTTTTATCTGATTACCAATTTCTTAGTAGCCGTTTTTCCTTCTTCCGTAACTTTAAGAATATACATTCCTGCGTTAATTGAAGAAACATCAATATCTTTCTTTATCCCTGAAAAACTTGAGGAAAGTACTTTTTTACCTAAAAGATTAAAAATAGTAAGATTCTTTGTTGATGAGCTTGCAGAAGAAATATTTAAAATTCCCTCAGATACTGGATTTGGATA
>JAQWOW010000284.1 GCA_029245665.1 Polaribacter sp.
TCAAGAATATCCAGGGTTAAAAATTTACTTGCAGAACCCTGAGGCGAGACTAATAAAGGGTTTTTTAGTGGAGGAGAAACAAAAAGTTGTTTGTTTAAGTTTTTAAGTTTAATAAATTCATTAAAGTTTAATTTTATTTCTTTTTTGTCAAAATTAAGAGTTTCATAAGGAGGGTTTGAAGTCACAAACAATGGAGCGTCCTCATCTTTTGGGCCACCTTTTGGGCTTCCTGTTCTAGCGCAGTTAATTAATATAATAATCGAAAAGCTAAAAAAAATAAATTTAAAAATTGATTTCACAAAATGTAATTTTCTACAAATTAACAATATATTTTTGACTTAAAAACCATAAATTTTACTCGGTAAAAGCCATCGTTAGAATACTAATTTTTACACCTTCAGTTTTCTGTATTTTTTTTGCACAAGCTTCTAAGGTTGCTCCTGTTGTGATTACGTCATCAATTAATAAAACATGTTTGTTTTTTAGGATCGAAACCTCATTTAAATAAAATTGCTTATCAACAGTATTCAAACGTTCAAAGCGATCTTTGAACGTTTGAGTTTTTGAGGTTGATGTTTTTATTAATACCTCCTCTAGTAATGGTCTTTCTAGATAATAACTTACTCTTTCCCCAAATTTTAGTACTTGATTATATCCTCTTTTTTTCAGTTTCTTTTGATGTAAAGGAACAGGAATAATAAAATCAATATCACTAAATTCATTATTTTCTTTTATGATTTCTCCTATCCAATTACCGAAAAAGGCACCTATTTCCTCATTTCCTTCGTATTTAAGTTCATGAATAAGTTTTTTTGTGATGCCTTTTTTTCTAAAATAAAGCAAAGCAGTAGCTTTTTCTAAAGGAATTCTTCCATAAAAAGTTTTTGTTATTTTATTTTCAGAGTAGTTTATAAAATCGGTAAGCGGCATGTCATGCCTGCAAAATGTACAGACTATCTCTTCATTTTTAGTCAAATGATTTTCACAATTAGCACATAATTTAGGAAAAAATATTCTAAATAAATCTTCTAAAATTTCCATATTTTTTCAAGCAATTACTCTTAAAGATACCTAAAAATATCAATATTAAATAATTGATACTTGCTCGTAAAAAACTTAAAAGGTTTTTCTTGAAAAATTTCTGTAAACATGTATCTTTGCGCTAATTATGGCAAAACAAGAAGATCACTTTAAAAAAGTTTTATCGCACGCTAAAGAATATGGTTATGTTTTTCAGTCTTCTGAAATTTATGACGGCTTAAGTGCTGTTTACGATTATGCTCAAAATGGTGTTGAGTTAAAGAAAAATATCAGGGATTACTGGTGGAAGGCAATGGTACAAATGCATGAAAACATTGTGGGGATTGATGCTTCCATTTTAATGCATCCGACAACTTGGAAAGCATCCGGTCATGTAGATGCATTTAATGATCCTTTAATTGATAATAAAGACTCAAAAAAACGATACAGAGCCGATGTTTTAATTGAAGACTATTGTGCTAAAATTGAAGGGAAAATTAACAAAGAGATAGCTAAAGCACAAAAACGTTTTGGCGATGCTTTTAACAAAGAAGAATTTATTTCAACAAATGGAAGAGTTGTTGGTTATCAAAATAAAATAGATTCAATTTTAGCAAGAATGGGTAAATCTTTAGCACAAGAAGATTTGGTTGATGTAAAGTTATTGATTGAAGAACTAGAAATTGCAGACCCTATAACGGGCTCTAAAAATTGGACAGATGTAAAGCAGTTCAACTTAATGTTTGGAACAAAACTTGGAGCCTCTGCGGAGACAGCAACAGATTTATATCTACGGCCAGAAACAGCTCAAGGAATTTTTGTAAACTTCTTGAATGTTCAGAAAACGGGAAGAATGAAAATTCCATTCGGAATTGCACAAACAGGGAAGGCCTTTAGAAATGAGATTGTTGCTAGACAGTTTATTTTTAGAATGCGAGAATTTGAACAAATGGAGATGCAATTTTTTGTAAAACCAGGAACTCAAAAAGAATGGTATGAGCAATGGAAAGAAACGCGCCTAAAATGGCATTTATCTTTAGGAATGGGTGCAGAAAATTATCGTTTTCATGACCACGATAAATTAGCACACTATGCAGATGCTGCTGCTGATATTGAGTTTAATTTTCCTTTTGGATTTAAAGAATTAGAAGGAATTCATTCTCGTACAGATTTCGATTTAAAAGCGCACGAAGAATTTTCGGGTAAGAAATTACACTATTTTGATCATGAAGAAAATAAAAGCTATGTACCCTATGTAGTTGAAACTTCCATTGGTTTAGATAGAATGTTTTTAGCAGTTTTCTCTAATTCTTTAAAAGAAGAAGCATTAGAAAACGGAACAACAAGAACGGTTTTAAAATTACCAGCAGTTTTAGCTCCTTTTAAAGCAGCAGTTTTACCATTGGTTAAAAAAGATGGTTTGCCAGAGGTTGCTCGTAAAATAATGGGCGATTTAAAATGGGATTTCAACGTTTTTTATGACGAGAAAGATGCAGTTGGCAAAAGATATCGTCGTCAAGATGCCGCAGGAACTCCATTTTGTATCACTGTAGATCATGATACATTAGAAGATAATTGCGTAACGATTAGACATAGAGATACCATGAGTCAAAAAAGAGTTGCTATTTCTGATTTAAAAGAAATTATAAAAAAAGAAGTAGCTGTAAAAACATGGCTACAGAAGATGTAATTCTTTTTTGTAAAGAAGATTTATTATTTTTTCAGAACAACAAGCCAACTTACAATTCTTTCTATTCTTTTTTTGAAGAAATCGAGGCCTTGTATAAATCTCCACCAGCGATAGCATCAACAAAAGCAACTAAGTCTTTTTTTGAGGTTGCATTTGCATTAAATTCTATATTTGCCAAACTATCTTTAAAGATAACTTTAGCGGAAAGAACACCTTCCTTCTTTGATAATTTAGATTGAATTGTTTTTGCGCATCCTATTTCGCAAGTCATGCCTGAAATTGCCAATGAAACCTGTTGTTTGTTAATTGATATTGAAGCAGTTTTTGAAACCTGTTTTTTCTCTGAAGAACAACTTGTTAAAACAAAACAAGCAATTATGATTAGTGATATAAATTTTAGAGTTTTCATGTTTTTAACTATTTAAGTATCGTACAAATTTATTAAGAATAAAGCTGATATTTAAAGTTTTATCCGACTTTTGTATTATAATTTAATAACAAATGAATAGTCAACAGCAAAAGTGGGTTTATTTAATAGTGCTATCTATTGTTTGGGGTAGCTCTTTTATTCTAATTAAAAAGGCACTTATTGGAGTTACACCAATTCAAGTAGGTGCATTAAGAATGATATTTACTTCTATTTTTTTGTTGTTATTTGCTTTTCCATCCATAAAAAAAATTAAAAAAAAACATTGGAAATATTTAGTATATACGGCTTTGACCGGTACTTTTATTCCTGGTTTTTTGTTTGCTTTTGCAATTTATAATATAGATAGTTCCATTGTATCAATTTTAAATTCATTTACCCCTTTTAATACATTAATTTTTGGAGCTATAGTTTTTGGATTGGCTTTTAAAAAGAAACAACTTACTGGAATTTTAGTTGGTTTGGTTGGAACTTTAATTTTGATTCTAAAAGGTGCTGATTTACATCCAAGTCAGAATTATTGGTATGCTTTTTTGGTTATAATTGCTTCCGTTGGGTATGCTCTTAATGCAAATATGGTAAAGAAATACTTATCAGACTTAGATGCTTTGGCTATTACAACTGGAAACTTTTTATTGTTGATAATTCCTGCAACTATTGTTTTAAGTTTCACAGACTTCTTCACGACATACAAAGCTACAGAAACACAATTAAATTCATTAGGATATGTTGCTATATTATCTATTGTTGGAACTGGTATTGCAAAAACTATTTACAATAAATTAGTTCAGATTTCAGATCCGGTGTTTTCTTCATCAGTCACTTATTTAATCCCTATCGTAGCAATTATTTGGGGGGTTTTTGATGGTGAGATATTGAGTTTTGTTCAGGTTTTAGGAGCTGTTATTATTCTTTTTGGGGTGTATTTAGTGAATGCCTCAAAATAAAAGAGAGTCAATTTTTTTTTGGACTCCACTTTCAATAAAACCAAACAACTTAGATCTGCTGCTATTTTATTTTAGAGAGATTTAATTTCTTGATTTTGATAGAATTATTTTATAAAAACAGTGTTGGTACATTCTAAAAAAGATGTATAT
>JAQWOW010000248.1 GCA_029245665.1 Polaribacter sp.
CTGCAGTAATTTTAGTCATAATTATAGATATTTTCTATATTGTTACAAGCTTCAAAAGTAGTGAAATTAATTTCACTTTTTCAGGTAAAAATCATCAAAAAATAGATTTTTTAGCTGTAAAACGCAAAAAAACCCTCAATTACGAGGGTTTTTAAAGAATTATTATGTTCCACTATGCTTCTGCTGATGCTGATTCTAATACTACCTGTCCTCTGTAGTATAATTTACCTTCATGCCAGTGAGCTCTGTGGTATAAATGCGCCTCTCCTGTTGTAGGATCTGTCGCTATTTGCTGAGAAGCTGCTTTGTAATGTGTTCTCCTCTTATCTCTTCTAGTTTTAGATATCTTTCTTTTAGGATGTGCCATTTTATGTATTATTTTCTGTTGTTAAATTCTTTAATTTGTCCCACCTTGGGTCTGTTTCTTGATCCGTTTTTTCTTCTTTAATTTCTAATTCTTTTAGCTTATTTAATGCAATAGAATCCATTGTTCCATCTAAAACATTTGGATGAACTCTTTTGTTAGGAACGGACAACACTATCAGTTCGTAAATAAATTGAGCAACATTAAACTCAAAAGCTTCACGAGGTAATATTAATATTTCCTCATTATCATCATTAAATTCGGGTCCAAATTTTACAACTAATGGCAAAACAGACTGAATGTTCTGATGATACAACTCGCTTGTTAAATCACATGGAATTTCTACTGCGCCGTTTGCTGTAAATGTTAGATCAAATAATGTACTTTTCTTTACAAAATCTAATGTTATTTTTATTGATGAACTTTGAAATTCATCAAAATTAAAAGCTTCAAAGAACGTGTTATCAATTTCATATTCAAATAAATGAGTTCCTTCTTTTAATCCTACAAATTGTATGTTGAATTTTTTTAAGTCTTTCATTATCAAACATTGATTGAGCGTGCAAATATATAAAAAATTATTATTTTACAATCTTATTAAAATAAAAGTTTTCTACTTTACGAAAAGAGGTCTTTTTGATAGTTCCTTATATTCTTTTCTTGTTTTAAAAATCTTAATTGCAGTAAACAGTGCCTCTGTGAAAGAAGAAGGGTTTGCTATATTTTTGCCTGCGATATCAAATCCCGTACCATGATCTGGAGAGGTTCTCACCTCACTCAAACCTGCTGTGTAATTTACTCCATTTCCGAATGACAAAGCTTTAAAAGGGGCCAGTCCTTGATCATGATAAGTTGCCAAAACACCATCAAACTGTTTGTATGCCTCTGAACCAAAAAATCCGTCGGCAGCATAAGGTCCAAAAACCAACTTACCAGAATCTGCAATTTGATCGATTGTAGGCTTTATAATTTCATCATCTTCTTTACCGATAACACCTTTATCTCCACTATGAGGATTTAATGATAAAACAGCAATCTTTGGCTTATTAATTCCAAAGTCTTCAACAAGTGAGCAATACATTGTTTCTACTTTTTCTTTGATTAAGGAGGGTGTAATTGTTTCTGCTACTTTTGAAATTGGAATATGCCCTGTAATAAGTCCTATTTTTAAGTTGTCGGTCATTAAAATCATCAAACTTTCACCCTCTAGTTTATCCTCTAAATACTCAGTGTGTCCGGGGAAGTTAAAACTATCTGACTGAATTGTTTCTTTATTGATAGGTGCCGTTAACAAAACATCTATCTTTTTATCTTTTAAAGAAGAAACCGCTTTTTCAAGAGATTTTGCTGCATACTCACCAGATTCTACAGAGGCTTTGCCTAAATTAATAGAGACCTCTTCTTTCCAAATATTTAATACATTAATCTTATTATGATGTATTTGATTTAATGACGTAATTCCATGAATAGGAGTCTCTATATTTAATGCTTTCTTGTGGAAAGAAATAACTTTTGTATTCCCAAAAATAAGCGGAGTGCAAAAATCTAACATTCTATTATCTTGAAAAGTTTTTAAAATGACCTCTATACCGATTCCATTTAGATCTCCTATTGAAATACCAACTATAATTTTATCAGATTTATTCATCATTACCATTGTATTATTCCTATTTTTGGATTTTACAAAAGTAACTAAATTTTACAGATATGTTTACCGGAATCATAGAAACACTTGGCATCATTAAAAAAATCGTTAAAGAACAAGATAATATTCATTTAACGATTGAATGTAACTTTACCAATGAATTAAAAGTTGATCAAAGTGTTGCTCACAATGGGGTTTGTTTAACTGTTGTAAACATCAAAAATGATGAATATACAGTTACAGCAATTAAAGAAACATTGCGCAAAACGAATATTGGTAATTTGGCTACATCTAGTTACGTAAACTTAGAACGAGGCATGAAATTAGGAGACAGACTAGACGGACATATTGTTCAGGGACATGTAGATCAGACAGCAATATGTACTCGTATTAAAAAAGAAAACGGAAGTACCATTTTTTCCTTTAGCTATGATTCTTTGAGTAAGAATGTTACAATAGAGAAAGGGTCTGTGACTGTAAATGGAGTAAGTTTGACTGTAATAGACTCAAAAGAAAATGAATTTAGTGTGGCGATTATTCCATATACCATAGAAAATACAACCTTTAAATATCTTTCACAAGGAGACACCGTAAACCTAGAATTTGATGTCATTGGTAAATATGTTTCAAGGTTAACTAGTTCCTAGTTTTTTTCACCCCATATATAATCGCTAAAGCAATTAAAAAAAAGAGACCGCCATCTACAGGCAAGTTGGGTGGTGGTGGTGGTGGTGGTCCTGGTGACTGGCCATAGGTATAACATACAAATGTCATACAAAATAATAGTAATATCTTTTCTTTCTTTTTCATCCCCCCAGATTGAAATTTTGAAACAAATTAAAAAAAGTGTGGTCCCACTTGGGCTCGAACCAAGGACCCTCTGATTATGAGTCAGATGCTCTAACCAACTGAGCTATGGGACCGTTTGACGTATACAAATATAATATTTTTTTTGGGTTAAACACATAAAATTACAAGAAAAAGTTTACACAGATCTATTCATCAACCAAAGTCCAAATTCTTTTAACCTTTGCTTCTTTTTTTCTGATACATTTAAAGAGGATAAAGTTTGGAATGCTTTATCAGTATAATTTTTAATTTCTTCTTTTATTAAAAGAGGAATTTCATTTGACTTAAAAATTCTCGTAACCTCAGCTATTTTAATTGAATTATCATCTAATTTTTGATTGTAATAAAAGTGTAATTTATTTTGATCTTCTTGATTTGCAACTTCTAAGGATTTTAAATATAAGAAAGTCTTTTTATTTTCTATAATATCACCTCCAACTTGTTTCCCAAAAGTATCAGGGTTTCCAAAAGCATCTAAATAATCGTCTTGTAATTGAAAAGCCAAGCCAAGGTTTAATCCAAAATCATAAATTAAGTTTGCATTTTCTTCATCAGCATTTGCTACTAATGCTCCCATTTTTAATGCTGCAGCAACTAAAACTGAAGTTTTTAGACGAATCATATTAACGTATTCGTCGATAGTTACATCACTTCTCGTTTCAAAATCTACATCTAATTGTTGTCCATCGCAAACTTCTAAAGCAGTTTTACTGAATAGTTTTGCTAATTTTCTAAAAATAATCGGTTCGTAGTTTTCAAAATATTGGTAAGCCAAAATTAACATTGCGTCTCCAGAGAGAATACCAGTATTCGTATTCCATTTTTCATGCACAGTATCTTGCCCCCTTCTTAAAGGAGCATCATCCATTATATCATCATGAATTAAAGTAAAATTATGAAAAACCTCAACCGCTAAGGCTGCTGGCATGGCTTTTTCATATTCTCCAGTAAAAATATCTGAACTCATTAAGGTTAAAATAGGACGCATTCTCTTGCCTCCTAGCTTTAGAATATAATCTATTGGCTCGTATAGATTTTTAGGCTCTTTAATCCACTTTTTAGATTCTAAATAAGTAATAAAATCTTTTTGATAATTTGTTATGTCCAATTTTATAATTTTTTGTAAAAATAACTTAAAGAAATTTTACATTTTAGTACAAATGTTAAAAAATTACTAAAACTTTGGAAACTTTATTTGTTTCTAAAGTTTCCTTGAGTACATTTGCAGTGATAAACTATGAAAAATAAAATTTTAGAAAAATCAAAGGAACTCTTTTTAAATTTAGGTTTTAAAAGTGTTACAATGGATGAAATCGCAACAAGTCTCGGCGTTTCTAAAAAAACAATATACAAATATTTTAAAAACAAAACCGAACTTGTAGATGCTGTTACTCATTTCATGTTTGATACTATTTGTTTTGGAATTGATCATATTTGTGAGTTAGAGATGAATCCAATTGATGAACTTTTTTCAATAAAAAAACTTGTTATGGAGAATCTTAAAGATGAAAAGTCTTCTCCTCAATACCAACTTCAAAAATACTACCCAAAAATTTATTCCTCTTTAAAGCAAAAACAGTTTCATGTAATGCAAAATTTTGTGATAAAAAACTTAAAAAAAGGGATTGAAATTGGATTGTATAGAACTGATATTGACTTACAGTTTATTTCTAGAATTTATTTTAATGGAATGGTTAGCATTAAAGACAAAGATCTATTCCCTCTCAATGATTATTCAATGAAGACCCTCATGAATTATTATCTAGAGTATCATTTGAGAGGAATTTGTTCTGAAAAAGGAAAACAGCAATTAGAAAAACAATTAAAACTGAAATAGAAAGAAATATGAAAAAAATAATCATGGTAGGTATGAGTGCCTGTTTTTTCTTATTAACAAACGCACAAGAGAAAACAGTAAACCTATCTCTTAAAGAAGCCGTTGACTTTGCTATTGAAAATAGCTACAATACCAAAGCTTCCAAATACAATATTAAATCTGCGCAGGAAAAAGTTTGGGAGACTACTTCAACCGGTTTGCCTCAAATTAGTGGTAATGTAGAGTATCAAAACTGGATAAAGCAACAAGTAAGTTTAGC
>JAQWOW010000158.1 GCA_029245665.1 Polaribacter sp.
ATAACGGAATGCAAGTTTATAATAAAACAGCCTCTTTTGGTACTGTGTTGATTATTTATGAATCTAGACCAGATGTAACGGTTGAAGCTGCAGGGATTGCCTTTAAATCCGGAAATAAAATACTATTAAAAGGAGGAAAAGAGTCTTTAAAATCAAACCTTAAAATTGTGGACTTATGGCATCAAGCTTTAAAACAACACAACGCTTCTTCAGACTGGGTTACCTATCTACAGTTTAATAGAACTGAAACGCAAGCGTTTTTGGAAAAACCAACCCAAAAAGTCGACTTAATTGTACCAAGAGGAGGTGAACGCTTAATTGCTTTTGTTAAAGAACACGCTACTTGTCCCGTTATTATTAGCGGACGTGGAAATAACTTTGTCTACGTTCATAAAGAAGCTAATGTAGATATTGCTATTGATGTTATTTTAAATGGAAAATCAAAAATATCTGCTTGTAATGCTATCGATAAAGTTTTAATTGATAAAAACCTTCCTGATAAAACAGCTTTCATTCATAAATTGTTATCTAAATTAAAAGAACTTAAGATTCAGGTTTTAGGCGATGAAATTATTTCAAAATTTGATACTGTTCAAAAAATTTCATCCAAAGATATTTGGTACGAAGAATTTTTAGATTATAAAATTGTAATTGGAGAAATCTCCTCGAATAAAGATACAATTGAAATGATCAACACGTATTCTGGTGGACATTCGTCCGTTATTATAACCAGAGATAAGGCGGAAGCTAAATTATTTATGGAAAACGTAGATACAGCTGCCGTATATCACAATGTATCTTCTCGTTTTACAGACGGAGGTCAATTAGGCTTAGGAGGAGAATTGGCAATAAGTACAGATAAATTACATCAACGGGGACCCATAGGTTTAAAACATTTGGTCACGAACAAATGGTATGTTTACGGAAATGGGCAAATAAGATAGTATGCAAAAAAAGAAACGCATTTTACTAAAAGTAGGTTCTAATACGCTTACCAAAGAAACTGATAATATTTCTAGAGGAAAAATAGAGGATATTGCAAAACAACTTGCAAAACTCAAGCATACCTACGAATTTATAATTGTTAGCTCTGGTGCAATAGCGGTTGCAAAACAATTTGTAAAATTAGAGAGTAAACATGAAGAAGTATTTGTAAAACAAGCACTAGCGTCTATTGGACAGCCTCATTTGATTCGAATTTATCAAGAAATTTTTAGAGAATATGGTTTATTAAGTTCTCAGTGTCTTCTCTCTTATTCTGATTTTGAAAAAAAAGAAAGCAAAGTAAATATTGTAAATACGATAAACGTTCTAGTCCAAAATAATTACATTCCAATTATTAATGAAAATGATACAGTAGCTACCGATGAAATTAAGTTTGGTGACAATGATAAATTAGCAGCATTAACGGCAACTCTTTTAAATGTAGATTTGTTAATAATAGCTACAAACACGAATGGAATTTACACCAAAGAGTCTATCAAAAATAAAGCACCAATTACAATTAAAGAGGTAACCAATTTAGAGGCTTTAAAAAAAGAAGTTGTAAGCTCTGTATCTTCGCATGGTAGTGGAGGAATGAAATCTAAAATTGAAGCTGCCTCTTTGAGTAGAGGTGCAGATATAGAAACATGGATTGTAAACGGTTTAGAAGACGATTTTATTACAAATGCATTTGAAAGCAGCGCTGATTTCACAAAAATAAAATAGTAAAAAATGAAGAATTATACCTCTATAAATGATATTGAAGACATCAACACTTGGATACAAGAAGCAAAAGAAATTAAAGTAAATCCAATAGCAAATATTGAATTAGGGAAAAACAAAACTTTAGGGTTACTTTTTTTTAATTCTAGTCTTCGAACACGTTTAAGTACTCAAAAAGCAGCATTGAACTTAGGTATGAACCCGATTGTTATGAATGTTTCTGGGGATGCCTGGGGAATTGAATTTGAAGACGGATCTGTGATGAATGGAAACACTGCAGAACACATTAAAGAAGCTGCTGCCGTTGTTTCTCAATATTGCGATGTAATTGCTGTAAGAGCCTTTCCAACTTTAACAGACAAAGAAAAAGACGAAAGTGAACACGTTCTAAAATCATTTGTAAAATTTGCTTCAGTACCTATTTTAAGTATGGAAAGTGCTACTGGTCATCCTTTACAGGGTTTAACAGATGCAATTACCATTTCTGAAAACTCCTCAAAAAAGAAACCAAAAGTAGTTTTGAGTTGGGCGCCGCACGTAAAAGCTTTGCCTCATGCAGTTGCAAACAGTTTTGCACAAGCAATGCAAAAAATGGATGTTGAGTTTGTAATTGCAAATCCGGAAGGATATAATTTGAATCCAGAAATTACAAAAGATGTTCCTATCTTTCATTCGCAAGAAGTAGCATTTAAAGACGCTGATTTTATATACACAAAAAACTGGAGTTCCTATGAAGAATATGGAAAGATACTTCAAACAGCGTCAGATTGGAAGATTACGAAGGATAAAATAGGAACTGCTAAATTTATGCATTGCCTTCCTGTTAGAAGAAATGTAGTTGTAGAAGATGCTGTTTTAGATAGCAATAGTTCTTTGGTTATTGAACAATCGAATAACAGAACCTATGCTGCTCAATTGGTGTTGAAAAAAATATTAGACGATTTGTAAAAAGCAAACTTTATTGCGAGGAACGAAGCAACTCTTTATTAAAAACTGGTTACTTCGTCATTCATCCTCCTAATGACAAATAATAAAACTGAAACAAGTTCAGCTTACATGGAAAAACTATCAATCATAAAAATAGGAGGAAATATTATTGAAGATGAAACTTCTCTAAATTCTTTTCTAGAATTATTTTCTAAGGTAGAAGGAAAGAAAATTTTAGTTCATGGAGGAGGAAAACGCGCAACTGCAATGGCTTCAAAATTAGGTATCGAGTCAAAACTGTTCAATGGAAGACGCATAACAGATTTAGAGACCTTAAAAGTAATTACCATGGTATATGGAGGCTTAGTCAATAAAAATATAGTTGCCAAACTTCAAGCATTACAAACCAATGCAATTGGCTTAAGCGGTGCTGATATCAATAGTATTAAATCTGATAAACGAGCTGTAAAAGAGATAGATTTTGGTTTTGTTGGTGATGTAAAAGAGGTTGCTTCCAATTCTATAAATACTTTAATTAAAGCTGATTTTACCCCTGTTTTTTGTGCGATTACACATGACGGAAATGGGCAGTTATTAAATACAAATGCTGATACAATTACAAGTCAAGTTGCTATTGGAATGAGTGAAATTTATGAGACCTCTATTTATTACTGTTTTGAATTAAATGGAGTTTTAAGAGATATCAATGATAAAAACTCGGTAGTAAAAGACATCAATTCTAAAACCTATCAAACTTTATTAAAAGAGGGAATTATAGCTGATGGAATGTTACCCAAATTAGAAAACTGTTTTGACGCTTTAAATAACGGAGTACATACAGTTAATATGGGTAATACTTCAATGTTAACAAATGAAAATGATAATTTTACAACCATAACATTATAAAAAATGGGGATAGAAAAATTAACCGAAAATGCCATTTCTCTTTTAAAAAATTTGATTGAAACACAATCATTCTCTAAAGAAGAAGAAAACACCGCTAAACTTATTGAAGGTTGGTTTGTAGAAAATGAAATTCCGTTTAGTAGAAGCAAAAACAATATTTGGGCAACCAATAAACATTTTGATGAACGCAAACCAACGATGTTGCTAAACTCTCACCATGACACTGTTAAACCAAATTCTGCTTATACAAGAGATCCTTTTAAAGCGGTCATTGAAGAGGGAAAATTATATGGTTTGGGAAGCAATGATGCAGGCGGATGTTTGGTGTCTTTAATGGCTACTTTCACACACTTTTACGCACAAGAAAACTTGACCTATAATTTGGTCATTGTGGCCTCTGCTGAGGAAGAAAACAGTGGTGCTTTTGGTTTGAATAGTATGTTAGAATTAATACCAACCATAGATGTAGCGATTGTTGGTGAACCAACCTTGATGAATTTGGCCATTGCAGAAAAAGGATTGGTAGTTTTTGATGCAATTGTAGAGGGCACCCCGAGTCATGCGGCACATCCTAACAATAACAATTCAATTTATAAGACCATTGAAGTTTTACAATGGTTTAAAGATTTTAAATTCGAAAAAACTTCGGAAGCTTTGGGAGATGTAAAAATGACCGTTACTCAAATGAATGCAGGCTCTCAGCACAATGTGGTTCCTGCTCATGTAAATTTGGTGGTTGATGTTCGTGTAAACGATGCCTATTCAAATCAAGAAATTGCGGCTATTTTACAAGAAAAAGCTCCTTGTACAAAGATAACTCCAAGAAGTTTACGCTTAAATTCTTCGTCTATTTCTATAGATCATGATTTGGTAAAAGCAGGAATTGTAATAGGAAGAGAAACCTATGGTTCTCCAACATTATCCGATCAAGCGGCATTAACTTGTCAATCTGTAAAATTAGGACCTGGAGATAGCACACGATCACATTCAGCTGATGAGTTTATCTATATCTCTGAAATTGAAGAAGGAATTTCGATTTATATTGAAATATTAAATCGAGTAATTATTAAACAGATATAAATTATAAAATAAACTCCTCCCATATTTAGGACAGGAAATAAAATTAAAATTATGAAGCTTTGGGATAAAGGATTTTCAATAGACAAACAAATAGAAAAATTTACCGTAGGTAATGACAGAGAAATTGATATGCATATTGCAAAATATGACGTTCAAGCTTCGTTAGCACATGCAATCATGTTAGAATCGATTGGTATTATTACTTCTAATGAATTAAAAGACTTAAAAAAAGGGTTGCAAGAACTCGCTCATGATATTAAAAACGGAACTTTTAGTATTGAAACTTCTTTTGAAGATGTACATTCTAAAATTGAATGGGAATTGACAAAAAAATTAGGAGAAGTTGGTAAGAAAATTCACACAGCACGATCAAGAAATGATCAAGTTTTAGTGGCTCTTCAACTATATTACAAAGAAAATTTATCCATTATAAAAGACAAAACAAAAACACTTTTTGATACTCTTTTAAGTTTAGCAGATATGCATAAAGGAAGTCTTTTACCCGGATATACTCATTTACAAGTAGCAATGCCTTCATCTTTTGGATTGTGGTTTTCTGCCTATGCAGAATTACTAATTGATGATGTGTATCTGTTACATGCAGTTGCAAAAGTTGTAGATCAAAATCCTTTAGGTTCTGCTGCTGGCTATGGAAGCTCCTTCCCTATCGATCGAGAATTAACGACCAAAGAACTAGATTTTTCTACTCTAAAATACAATGTTGTTGCTGCTCAATTAAGTAGAGGAAAAAGTGAGCGCTCTATTGCTTCAGCTTTGGGCGGATTGTGCAATACATTGTCACGTTTTGCCATGGATGTTTGTTTGTATATGAGTCAGAATTTTAATTTTATTTCTTTTCCTGATGAATTAACAACTGGCAGTAGTATTATGCCGCACAAGAAAAATCCTGATGTTTTTGAACTGATTCGAGGAAAGTGTAATAAAATTCAGGCTTTACATACAGAAATGGTTATGATAACCAATAATTTACCAACAGGTTATCACAGAGATTTTCAATTATTAAAAGAAAATATCATCAATGCTTTTGAAGATGTAAAAGATATTTTAGACATCTTTAACTATTCTATTCAGCAAGTAAAAGTAAAAGATATTGACTTGAATGATGAAAAATATCAATACTTATTTACAGTTGATAGCATCAATAATTTAGTAGTTGAAGGCATGTCTTTTAGAGAAGCCTATCAAAAAATTGGTGGTGAAGTTCAATCAGGAACATACAAACCCGATTTGGGAAAACAACATTCTCATGTTGGCAGTATTCACAATTTAAGTTTGGAAAAAATTAGAGAAAAATATCCAATATAAAATTTGGAAATTCTTATGAGGAGTGCTTTGATAAAATTAATTGGAGGCATTTTTAATTGAATCTGTAAATCTTCTGCTAGAGAAGTATCTTCATCTAAAAATTTTAGTATTTGTTTGGGAGCATTTTTTTGAAACATTTTCCCAAAAAGAAATGCACCTAGATGATTTTTTTTAGACAAAATGTCTAACAATAACAGATCGTAAAACCAAAATTTATTTAATTCATGAAATTTAGGTAATGGCTTATTTTGCTTAATATACTGGACAAGTTTTATAGTTTTTTTAGTGGTATTTTTAAATGTAAAACCTGTACTTGCTTTAGACCAACCACCTGCTGTGCCAATATTTATGATATTTTTAGAATTGTGATTCCAGAATTTGTAACAGGTCATTGGTATGGATCCCTGCTCCTTTTCTATAATTTCGTAATCCGTAATATTTTTTTCGCGTAAATATTTTTCAATTTCTACTTTATAGTCATTATATGGCAATAAATCTTTTGAGAACAAGGTATACTCAAACAAAGCTTCGTTATTCGCATAGGGTAAAATATACATAAAACGTGTATTCCCTTTTTGAGCAACTGTGAAATCCATAAAAGTGGCAGCATTAACATCAAAGAAAGCTTTCTTAGTTTTGATAAAAAAACCAACAAAATGCTGTTGTAAAACTGGGTATTTACTTTGCTTTTTATGCGAATCAGTATAAAGTATACTGTTTAAAATGGTCTTTGTTTTAAAAATTTTGTCGTCAGTAATTACCGATGCTTCGTTATCTCGCTGATGAATACTCACAACGTTTGCTACTTCAAAATTTATTGTTGCTTTCGTTTCTAGATGAGCCCAGATTTTTGAGTAAAAATCTTTACTACGAATCATTTTATATTGATAAGGGGCGATACTTTCTTTAGCAGAGTTAAGTTCACTTTTAAAAATAATATTTTTCCAAGATGCACTTACTATACCGTTCCACTCATCATGTTCAGTTTCCCAATAACACCAAGTTCTATCATTATTGATTTTCTTTTGTTTGTCTAAAATTAAGATTGATTTATCGCCAAAAAAAGGATCATTAGACATTCTGTATGCCATCATTAAGCCAGAAGCTCCTCCACCAACAATTATGTAATCGTAATAATTCATTTGGATTAAAGAGGTTAATATTGAAGTATGAATTTAACTAAAAGTTTAAACTTTGGGTTTTTGAAAATACTTGAATGGAACAAACAACATTCCAAAACATTGACTGTCATGTTTGCCCATATTTTTATGATGAATTTTATGAGCTTTCCTTAAGCCTCTTAAATACGCATTATTGGTGTTCTTAAACCACTTAAAACGTTGATGAATTAAGACATCATGTACTAAGAAATAAGCCAATCCATAACATAAAATCCCCAAACCAATAAAAAATAAATAGGTATGAGGTGTGTAACTTCCATAATAAAACAACAACATACTAGGAATGGCAAAAACAACAAAAAAAGCATCATTTTTTTCAAATCCATTATATTTTGGTTGGTGATGGTCTTCGTGCAAGTACCACCCAAACCCATGCATCACATATTTATGTGTACACCAAGTAATTCCTTCCATCAATAAAAAAACACCTAGAGTAATAAGAACGTATATCATTATATAATATTCAATTTATATTTTACATAACTTCTAGCCAATAAATTTATTTTCATTGGGTCAGAAATCCGAATTCGGGTATCCATAATTTTTTCTGAGGGTACCGCTTTTAATTTTTTGAGCAATCTTGTGTAATATCTATAAGCCATATAAACACCAAACTTTGCTTCTACTGGTAGTTTTAAAATTCCGTTTTCATACGCATACTTAAAATCAGCTTCAATCTCGTCAATGATTAATTGTTTTGAAACTGCATTTAAATGACCCAAATCAATATTTGGAAAATAAGATCGATTCAACAATTCGAAATCATCTTTTAAATCTCTTAAAAAATTCACTTTTTGAAATGCAGATCCCAAACGCATTGCAGCATTTTTTAATTCTTCATACATTTCATCATTTCCATTCACAAATACTTTTAAACACATCAATCCTACAACATCTGCAGAACCATAAATATATTCGTCATATTCAGCTTTGGTTTTGTATTCTGTTTTAGATAGATCTGCTTTCATACTTTTTAAAAAAGCTTGCACCATATCATCAGGGATCTTATACTTATTTACAGTTTGTTGAAATGAATTTAAAATGGGGTTTAAACTTATGCCTAATTCTTTAGAAAGGTAATAATCTTTCTCAAAATGAGATATTAATTGCTTTTTATCATACTCATGAAAAGTATCTACAATTTCATCTGCAAAACGAACAAAACCATAAATATTATAAATATCAGTTCTGATAGTTGTAGATAACATTTTTACCGCTAAGGAAAAAGAAGTGCTATAGCTTTTGGTAACTAGTTTGCTACAATCATTAGAAACTTGATCAAATAGCTGTTTCATTTTAATATTGATTTTTAATGATTAATTCTGATGCAATCTTACCAGATATCAATGCTGGTGGTACACCAGGACCCGGTACAGTTAACTGCCCCGTAAAATACAAATTTTTTACTTTACCGCTTTTAATTTTGGGCCTTAAAAATGCAGTTTGAAAAAGTGTATTTGCCATTCCGTATGCATTGCCTTTGTATGAATTATATTCTTCTTTAAAATCGTTTACACAAAAAGATTTTTTAAACAATACATGCTCTTTTACTTTTTGATTCGTTAATTTTTCAAATCTATCCATTATTTTGTCAAAATATTCTTCTCTTAATTCTAGAGTATCCTTAATTCCAGGAGCTAAAGGAATTAGAAAAAAACCAGCTTCTTTCCCTTCTGGTGCAGAAGTTTCATCTGTAAGTGAGGTAAAATTGGCATAAAATAATGGGTCTGTTGGCCACTTTGGATTGTCATAAATTTCTCTTGCATGAGCATCAAAATCGGTGTCAAAAAATAATGTATGATGGCTTACATTTTCTATCTTTTTATCAAAACCAACATAAAATAAAAGAGATGAGGGTGCAAAGATTTTTTTGTCCCAATAGTTTTCTGAATATTGTCTTACATCTTTATCCAACAATGTTTCTGTGTGATGATAATCTGCGCCACTTAAAACTAATGATGTTTTGATTTCCTCACCATTAACAAGCAGTCCTACAACGTTTTTAGAGGTATCAGTTATTATTTTTTGAACATTTGAATTTGTTTTAAAATGTACGCCCAAACTTGTTGCTAGTGAAACCATACCCTCTATAACGGCATACATCCCCCCTCTTGGGTGCCAAGTTCCGAGTCCGAAATCTGCATAATTCATAAAGTTATAAAATGCGGGTGTATTGGTTGGCTTGGCTCCTAAAAATAATACAGGAAATTCTAAAATCTTTATTAATTTGGGGTTCTTTATGTTTTTTCTAACTTGTTTTCTGATCGTAGAAAAAAACTGAGAAACTCTTGCTATAGTTGATGTGTTTATCAACTCTAAAGGAGAAACACCTGGTTTATAAACCAAATCTTTTATAGCAGTATCATAATTAGATTTTGCTGAATCTATAAAAGTCTTTAGGTGCTTTGCACTTCCTTTTTCTTCCTCTTCGAACATTCTGTATATATCTTCTAAATTTTCAGAGACCTTTAAAGAAGATTTTTTACCGAAGTAAACTTCGTATCCGGGATTCAACTTATCTAAAGTATAATAATCTGAAGGTTTTTTGCCAAAATCAGCAAAAAAACGCTCAAAAACGTCTGGCATCCAATACCAAGAAGGACCAATATCAAATGTAAAACCGTCTTTTTTATACTGTCTTGCTCTTCCACCTAAAGTGTCATTTTTCTCTAAAACAGTTACATTATAACCTTGTTTAGCTAGATAACAGGAGGCTGACAAAGCAGAGAAGCCAGACCCAATTATATAAATGTTTTTCTTCATTATTTATTTTGTTTAACAAATGTAAGAAATAATTAAACGAATAATTCCTTTAAATAAAACATTACAGTTCTTTTAATACGTCTGAAACAGATGTATAGAGTTCAATTTTTGATTTAAAATTTTCGATATTTACAAGACTAGATTTTTGACCAATTGCTATTAGTTGATGATTCGTATCTTTTAAAATATTGTCAATTTTATTAAAATAAGCTTCTAAGTTGTCATCATATGGCATTACAGTCATTGATATAATGAAACAAATTTCACTTCTATTTTTAAAAAAGTAATTTAAATTATCTAACGGAAGGCTTTGCCC